>NZ_QKVN01000119.1:0-731 GCF_003231195.1 Acinetobacter sp. WCHAc060042 | reverse complement strand
TTATAGTCAACCGATGACTGTTCAAGGTGCTATTCAGAAGTCTGTATTACTTACAGTGATTGCGGCTGTGGTCGGTATGGCACTGTTTTTCTACTGTTTCATGACCCTAAATATTTCGCTGGCCTATGCTGCAACCTTAGTTGGGGCAATTGGTGGTCTAATTTTAGGCCTGATTGCAACCTTTAAACCAAATACCGCACGTACCCTTGCCATTCCATATGCCTTGTTTGAAGGTGCTTTTTTGGGAGGGGTATCTGTCATTTTCCAATTGAAATATCCGGGTGTGCCTTTACAAGCACTGTTGGCAACTTTTGTCACCACTTTGGTGATGTTTGGTTTGTATCGTTTTCAAATTATTCGTGCCACAGAAAAATTCAAATCTGTGGTGATGTCGGCTTCAATTGCCATCGCAATTGTCTTTGTGGTGCAAATGGTGATGCGTTTGGCTTTTGGTTCAAGTATTCCATTTTTATTTGAAAACAACTTATTAGGTTTAGGTTTTGCTGCTTTTGTTGCAGTGATTGCATCACTTAACTTGATTCTAGATTTTGATTTGATTGAAAGTGCTGCGGCACAACACGCGCCGAAAGCGATGGAGTGGCTGTGTGGTATTGCACTACTCGCGACTCTAGTGTGGATGTACTATTCATTCCTACGTTTACTCAGCATGCTGCGTGGCGATGACTAATCTCTCGATTCTTAACACATACGCCCCTTCATCGGGGCGTATG
>NZ_QKVN01000118.1:0-799 GCF_003231195.1 Acinetobacter sp. WCHAc060042 | reverse complement strand
CCTTTTAATTTAACCTTGATTCTTTCATGGTTGTAATAGTGAATATATTCTTTCACGGTTTGCTCTAACTCATCAACAGATTTAAATTCTTCACCATAGAAACACTCTGATTTGAGTATTCCAAAGAAGCTTTCCATAGAGGCATTGTCTAAACAATTCCCCTTACGCGACATGCTTTGGATTAGCCCTCGTTCTGCTAACTGTTGCTGGTAAAATCTCATTTGATACTGCCAACCCTGATCTGAATGGATGATGGGCTTTTCAGTTGGTTTGAGCTTGTTCAGTGCATCTTTTAGCATTTCTTTCACCAATCCAAACATCGGTCTACGTTGGGTTTGAAAGGAAATAATTTCACCATTAAATAAGTCCATGATCGGTGATAAATAAAGCTTCTCACCCCGAACATTGAATTCCGTTACATCTGTAACCCACTTCTGGTTGGGCTGATTTGATTCAAATTGACGTTGTAATACATTGTCTGCAACTCGACCTACTTGCCCCCTATAAGAACGATATTTCGCTATTCTGATGCGTGATTTTAGCTTCATGGACTGCATAAGCTTTTGAACACACTTATGGTTAATCACTAATCCCATGTTTTTCAAGGCAAGTGTAATCCTTCGATAGCCATATCGCCCTTTATGTTGATGATAGATCGCCTTGATCTGCTGTTTTAAATCACTGTATTTATCTTCGAGTTTTGATGACTTCTCATGATAAAAGTACGTGCTTCGAGCCATTTTAGATGCGCGTAATAAATGTCTTAGTGGATAGCTTTGCCTTAATTCAGATACAAGTC
>NZ_QKVN01000117.1:0-800 GCF_003231195.1 Acinetobacter sp. WCHAc060042 | reverse complement strand
TTTGATGTTCATCAAAACCAAATTATCGACTGGAAAAATCAACTGATTTCAGCTTCCTCGCAAGCTTTCGATCAATCAAAAGCTCCAACAGAACCACCCATCGATCTAAAAAAACTACATGCAAAAATCGGTGAGCAGGCATTAGAAATTGATTTTTTAGAAGGTGTGTTGAAGAAACTGGGCCGCTTCAACCACAAAAGTTAATCGATGACTCACTTCAGATTTCAGTATCTAAGCAAGCTCAGCTGCTGAAAGTCTCCCGTGGTTGTTATTACTATCGCCCAAAACCTGTGAGTGCATCAGATCTGAAGCTAATGCGGTGTATGGATGAGTTACATATGCAATACCCTTTTGCAGGTAGCCGGATGATGCGTGATTTGTTGAATCGTCAAGGACATCATATAGGACGACGTCATACACGTACTTTAATGAAGAAAATGGGCATTAATGCGTTATATTGCAAACCAAATTTAAGCCAGGCTAATCAAGCTCACCGCAAATATCCATATCTGCTCAAAGGATTGGCTATTCAGCGCAGTAATCAAGTGTGGTCTACGGATATAACGTATATCCCTATGGCAAAAGGCTTTGTTTATTTATGTGCTGTGATTGATTGGCATAGCCGCAAGGTACTTGCGCATAGAGTATCGATTAGTATGGAGGTTACATTTTGCATAGAAACATTAAATGAAGCTATTGAAAAATATGGTCGACCTGAAATATTTAATACAGACCAAGGCAGTCAGTTTACCAGTGATGCATTTATTGATGTATTGAAATCAAATGGCATTCAAATCAGT
>NZ_QKVN01000116.1:0-825 GCF_003231195.1 Acinetobacter sp. WCHAc060042 | reverse complement strand
TTTAAATCCCCCCTAGAGAGACTGCTGACGAGTGCAGTCTCTACTTCATACCAGAGGCTCTCGTCAGACAAGCCTAAACACTCCGATAATGTCTAGAGATTTTCTCTTGAATTCAACGCTCAGTTGGCGCTGTTACCATGAGCTTTTAATCTGTCAAAATTTCCACAGAAATAATTTCAACTCACACGATGCTAAACGCAAATGATCATCACAAAGACAGAATGATCCTACTTTTTCAAACCATCCCAGCTTTGAAAAAAATCATTACATTTCTATTCGCTACAAAATATTTCTAGCTCTCATTTTAGCAATATTATAAAAAGGGATTTCTATCTTTTAAATTTTATTATTTTTCAATATCTTGTACCATTTTTAGCCCATAAAGCCTTTTCCTTTATGATTTCTACATGATGATGGATAGTCTGATTACGCGCTAAAAAACAGCAAAAATAAAAATATATAAAAAAATCCCCTTTAAAAAAGCGTGAAATATCCCTATTAATAATTTATCAGTGAATAAGGAATATCCTCGTGAAAAAAGTAGTGAAAGCAAAAAACCTCATCGCCTTTCGTATTTGGTTAGAGAAATTGGGGTATTCAGTCAAAACTTTAGCAGACAACCGTGGCTTTACTTTTAGCTTTAAAAAAGAATATGGACTGGTGACCTGCGACCTCGCGGGAAATAACTTGGCCATGCAGCTCGGTGAAGAATTCGAAGACCATTTGAAAGCCTAAAATTGCTCCATACTTACTTCGCGTGATGAATCAAAACTTAGCCCCCTTATGGGGGCTTTTTTTATGATGAATGGATTCTTAAATTTCAGG
>NZ_QKVN01000115.1:0-841 GCF_003231195.1 Acinetobacter sp. WCHAc060042 | reverse complement strand
AGTAATCTGATTAATTTGCTCTGCTGCAGTACGGATTTCATAATCTGAAATCTTCCCGACATTCGATTCATCCAGGATCAGTAAGTCATCTGCAACATAGTCATCACGAATCAGGGTGAGCACCCACTTATTGGTGCGACTGTCTACCGTACACACCGCATCAATGTGCTCACAGATCAAGTCAATGATTTTTTCAATCTCGCCTTCATCATCAAACACAATCGACATATACATGTCTTCTTGATTGAGCACCGCCCAGGCGTTTAGAAAACTATCTTTGTCCAGCATGTCCTCAGGCTGCCCCATCCCCCACGCTGTGTTGGTAATGCAGGTCCACAGCATATCTGCTGGGTTCATATCTGGTTCACCTGAGCGCACCCCAAACCATGATTCAAGATTAAAGACCGTTTCAGCATCATCGGTAATGGCCCAAGGTACATAAGCACCTAAATCCACATTGTCTTCAGGCGTATTGTCGGCTTGCATCAACAGATTATTCAAAGTGATGAAGTCAAAGTCAGCACGGGATACGGTATGGGTTTGATGGACGGCTGTGTTATGAAACATGGCTTGAAACTGCGCAATCACTTCTGGTGTGACATCGCGACCATCATGCATCGGCACGAAAATACGACGACTGTTCTCAGTTTGATGTGTGTTTAAAAAGCTCTCTGCATTGCTGATCATGCTTGAGATTGAGGCTCCTGATACTTGGGTTTTCGCTTCGATCCATGCTATAGCATCAGGTGCATCTGTTTCTTGAAAGTTGAGATAATCCTTCATATGCAATCCGCTATCAAAGAACATCAAACGAATGTTGACTATTGAGCCGTCATAAACT
>NZ_QKVN01000114.1:0-841 GCF_003231195.1 Acinetobacter sp. WCHAc060042 | reverse complement strand
GGTAATCTGATTGATTTGCTCTGCTGCAGTACGGATTTCATAATCTGAAATCTTCCCGACATTCGATTCATCCAGGATCAGTAAGTCATCTGCAACATAGTCATCACGAATCAGGGTCAGTACCCACTTATTGGTGCGACTGTCTACCGTACACACCGCATCAATGTGCTCACAAATCAAGTCAATGATTTTCTCAATCTCGCCTTCATCATCAAACACGATCGACATATACATGTCTTCTTGATTGAGCACAGCCCAGGCAGTTAAAAAGCTGTCTTTGTCCAGCATCGCCTCTGGCTGACCCATCCCCCAAGCTGTGTTGGTAATACAGCTCCACAGCATATCTGCTGGGTTCATATCAGGCTCACCTGAACGCACCCCAAACCATGATTCAAGATTAAAGATCGTTTCAGCATCATCGGTAATCGCCCAAGGTACATACACCCCTGCATCCACATTGTCCTCAGGTGTGTTGTCAGCTTGCATCAATAAATTATTCAAAGAGATGAAGTCAAAGTCAGAACGGGATACGGTATGGGTTTGATGTACGGCTGTGTCATGAAACATGGCCTGAAACTGTGCAATCACTTCTGGCGTAACATCGCGACCATCATGCATTGGCACAAAGATGCGACGGCTATTTTCAGTTTGATGCGCATTTAAAAAACTTTCCGCATTACTGATCATGCTTGAAATAGAGGCGCCTGATACTTGAGTTTTCGCTTCAATCCATGCAATAGCATCAGGCGCATCTGTTTCTTGAAAGTTGAGATAATCTTTAACATACAGTCCGCTATCAAAGAACATCAAACGAATGTTGACTATTGAGCCGTCATAAACC
>NZ_QKVN01000113.1:0-848 GCF_003231195.1 Acinetobacter sp. WCHAc060042 | reverse complement strand
TACTTTTTAAAGGGAACATCATCGACTCAAATCTCTATTTGCAACAGTGCCCTCTAATCTTAACTTCAATTAAATGCTCAAATAAAAGAGTAATTATAAATGAGTCCTTGCGATTTAAGTTATTCATCGTCTTTGTGATGATCATTATCTAATAGCTTACAAGTAAAAATTATTGCTAATATGACTAGGCTAGAAGAAATACCAGCATATAAGTTGGCTAAAGTTCCACCAAAAACAACAATATCTTCTAAAAACAAGATGACTATAACTATAATAGATACATGTAATATAATAACTTTTAGATCATGAAACTTATTAATTGATAGTGTCTTAAGAAAAGAACTATTGTCAAAAATAGCTTGTTGAATAAATAATTTATAAAAACCTGCTGAAATTAAATGAAATGTAATAGCAATTAACGAGACATCGAGGATTTTTAAAAATTTAACAACAACTATTTTTACTTCAAAATTAGTTGCATATATATTTTTTATAATAAAAATTATTGCATCAATTAGAAGATATATAGTTGATAAATATAAAAAAATAGAAGATATTATGCAATTTATAATAACTATAATAACTAAAAATCTACTCTTTTCAAAAAAATTTTGTAGCACTTGATAACATCCCTTAAAATGAGGCTTTGTTGCATAAATATGTAAGCATCTGATTTAAATAAATTTAATTTTGGATCAAAAAATAATCAAAACTTTTAAAATCATATAGTTATGAAATCTTTGTGCAACAAAGCCATTCAGAATTAACTATTTCAATAAGTTGTTTAGAATCTACTATTAACATTTTTATCCCCGAGAAGCAGATTGTATTAAAGCCCTATAAAGCTC
>NZ_QKVN01000112.1:0-851 GCF_003231195.1 Acinetobacter sp. WCHAc060042 | reverse complement strand
GTAGCAGGTATTGCAAGTAAATTATCAATTGCATTTGGTATTGCTCAAGCGCTTCACCGTGAAGGCGCGGAACTTGCATTTACTTATCCAAATGAAAAACTGAAAAAACGTGTAGATGAATTTGCAGCACAATTTGGCTCAACGATTGTTCTACCATGTGATGTGGCTGTCGACGCTGAAATTGAACAGACTTTTGTTGAATTGGCAAAACACTGGGACGGGTTAGACGGTGTAGTACATTCGATTAGTTTTGCGCCTGCGCATACATTGGATGGTGACTTTACCGATGTAACGGATCGTAATGGTTTTAAAGTGGCACATGACATTAGTGCATATAGCTTTATTGCGATGGCGCGTGCTGCGAAGCCGTTACTTTTAGTTCGTCAAGGTTGTTTATTGACTTTGACTTACCAAGGTTCTGAACGTGTAATGCCAAACTACAATGTGATGGGTATGGCGAAAGCATCATTAGAAGCGGGCGTACGTTACTTGGCATCAAGCTTGGGTGCAGAAGGGATTCGTGTGAATGCGATTTCAGCAGGGCCAATCCGTACTTTGGCGGCATCAGGGATTAAGTCGTTCCGCAAAATGTTAGATGTAAACGAAAAAATTTCACCACTTAAACGTAATGTGACCATTGAAGATGTCGGTAATGCTGCATTATTCCTTTGCTCACCTTGGGCAAATGGTATTACCGGTGAAATCATGTATGTCGATGCAGGTTTCAACACTGTGGGGATGAGCCCAGACTTGATGCTTGATGAATAATTAGATTGATTAAAATCATTTAATAAAGCCGCTTTTATAGCGGCTTTGTTTTTGAAGATAGCGAGTGAGATTTTAAAAAGATT
>NZ_QKVN01000111.1:0-860 GCF_003231195.1 Acinetobacter sp. WCHAc060042 | reverse complement strand
TTAGTTCCACTTTCAAATCAGGCTTTAGAGATTTTAAAAGACGTCATGCAGTGGTCATACGGTGAAAAATACCTTTTTGCTAGCCCACGCAAATACAATCAACCGATTCATTTTAATACTCTAAATATGGCCATACGTAAGATGGGGTATGGCAAACATCAATTATCTTCTCATGGATTACGTTCTACTTTTAGTACCATTTTGAATGACTCAGGTTTGTTCCAAGATAATTGGATTGAGGCACAACTTTCACATATTGATAAGAACCGTACCCGTGCCAGCTATAATCACGCTGACTATTTAGCTCAACGGACTGAAATGATGCAGTGGTGGGGTGATTATTTAAGTACTACTAAATGAAAATCGTACTTTTATACATAAACTTAAAACATTATGGGGTGTCAAATGGATAGTAAACAATATACTTACCGTGTTACATGGTCAGCAGAAGATAATGAGTATGTTGGGTTGTGTGCTGAGTTTCCATCATTGTCTTGGCTTGATGCGGATCAGTCTAAAGCATTCTCAGGAATAGAGGAGCTCGTTGCTGATGTTGTCGCTGATATGATTAGCAATAATGAAAAAGTTCCTACACCACTCTCCGGAAAAATATAGTGGTCAGTTTATTGTCATTATTCTCAGTGGTTTAACAAAAACTAGCCCTCGAAGCCGCAGAACGTAGTGTGGACATGAATCGTTTAGTATCAGTAAAAAGAGCTATGTAATTTTAGTCTGTACTAATGTCTAGTAGGAGTGAGTGATAGAGCAGGAACAAGAATTTATGCTTCATATATTCTGTAAATCGTATGAATTAATAGGTATTTTTAAAGAAAGTTTCTTTGATTTAGTGTCATTTTATT
>NZ_QKVN01000110.1:0-991 GCF_003231195.1 Acinetobacter sp. WCHAc060042 | reverse complement strand
CTTAGATTCTCAGATGAAGTGCAACAGAGATTAATTTAGGTTTGGAGCAAGATGAAATAGCATTTTGCTACCGACCGACCAAAGTCAAAGTTTCACAATGAACTATACTCATCTTACCCAAGAAGAAAGATATCAGATTTACGCTTTACTGCGTGAAGGATTTTCTAAACGGCATATCGCATTCAGACTTCAAAGAACACCTTCTACAATCATTCGTGAAATTCAACGTAATAAAAGTCGAAATGGTTACTTTGCA
This sequence comes from Acinetobacter sp. WCHAc060042, assembly GCF_003231195.1. Classification (NCBI taxonomy): domain Bacteria; kingdom Pseudomonadati; phylum Pseudomonadota; class Gammaproteobacteria; order Moraxellales; family Moraxellaceae; genus Acinetobacter; species Acinetobacter sp. WCHAc060042. The sequence continues at coordinate 735 of NZ_QKVN01000110.1, read as the reverse complement.
AAGCATGCTCATAAGTTAGCTCGCAAGCGTTTATCTCCAAATCCTAGAACCATTTCACAAGATCAATGGCAAGAGGTAAAAAAGTTATTGTCTTTGCAATGGAGCCCAGAACAAATTTCTTCGCATATTGCCGTGAGTTTGCATTCTATCTATCGCTATATTCATCGAGATAAACGTATTGGAGGAAGTTTGTATAAGAATCTACGCTTTAGAAATCAACGTAAAAGAAAATATGGTCACCCTGAAACACGTGGTCAACTCACGAATCGTAGAAATATCAAAGAGAGACCTTTAGTTGTTGAAGAGCGTTCAAGATTTGGAGATCTTGAGATTGATACGATCGTTGGTAAACATCATCAGCAATCATTGGTCTCGATCGTTGATCGCAAAACAGGATATCTCTGGTTGAAGAAATGTTGTAATCGTAAGAGAGAAGATATATTAACAACTACGATTGAATTGCTTAGTCCAATGAAGATAAATTTAAAGACGATCACAGCAGATAATGGTAAAGAATTTAGTTTGCATGCACAGATTGCAAAAGCATTAGAAATAGATTTTTACTTTGCAGATCCATATAGCTCATGGCAAAGAGGCACAAATGAAAATACAAATGGCTTGATTAGACAATATATTTTGAAAGGAAGTGATTTAAATGATTATTCAGATCAATATATTGAAGAGATCACTGCAAAACTGAACTACCGACCAAGAAAAAGACTCGGCTTTAGAAGT
>NZ_QKVN01000011.1:0-100014 GCF_003231195.1 Acinetobacter sp. WCHAc060042 | reverse complement strand
CTAACAAGCCTCTTTTTTTCCGCTAAACGCGTACATTTCAAGTAAATATAGTATATGATTTAATCGCTTGATAAAAAAACTAATGAGCTCAAACAATGAAAAAGAAACTATTGAGCTTCCCTTTACTCTGTTTATATTCCTCAAAATTATGCTTTGCTGCTGCTTTTGAACTGTCAGGTCAAACCATACAACCTTTTTTTGAACCTAAAAATTATGCTGAGTTTTCTCTTGCCTACATCCAGCCACAAGTTTCTGGCCAAGTTCAGCATAGTGAGGCATTACAACAATTTGGTGTAACTGACTTTTCAACAGGAAATTTTAGTAATAAACAAGTAATGATGGGGGCTGCATTAAAATTAGAACTCAACCCTCAAGTCAAATTTGCAATCATTTATGACCAACCTTTTGCTGTAGATATCGACTATCGTTACCGTCCAATCATCTATGGAGAAAAACATGAAATCGAAGCAGCCAGTATAAATTTTAAGAGCCATAACCTAACTACACTTTTAGGCTATCAAATCATGCCCAATTGGGATGTTTATGGAGGACTAAGCTATCAAAGTCTTGAAGGTTCTTTAAACATGAAAGGCAAAACATATTCTGTGTTTGATGGTTATGATGCCGATTTTAAACAAGATGAGGGTCTGGGCTGGTTAGCAGGTATAAGTTATCAGATGCCAGAGTATCATTTTAGAACATCTTTGACTTATCGCTCCCCCATCAAACATCAACTCAGCACAACCGAGTCTATCAAAATTGGTGTTAGCACACCCGATACAACACATATAAAAACGCCCCAATCAGTCAATTTTGATTTTATGACAGGGCTACCCTATCAGAATCTTTTGTACGGGAGTGTGAGATGGGTCAATTGGGAAGAATTCGTCATTCATCCCCCCAAATTTGAAGCTGTCATTGATTATGCTGCAATATTCTACCCTGAAGTGAAAGATATCAAACTGATTAGCTATAAAGAAGATCAATGGTCTACAAAACTTGGGCTTGCACATTTATGGAATGAGAAATGGATCAGTGCATTAGAGTTACTGTGGGACTCTGGTACCAATAACCCTGCATCTACGCTTAATCCAAGTGATGGCTATAAAGGAATTGGGCTTGCCGGCATGTACAAATTGCGACCTGAATTGAATATTGCAATGGGTCTTTATTATTTTCATTTCGATACCCCAAAAGCACCCAATGATTCAAATCCATTTGAAAGTATAACAGGGCTTTCAGCACTCAATGATAATGATGCATGGGCCATTGGTATTCGTTTTGCCCATCATTTTTAAAATGAGACAAAATAACTAGACATAAAAAAACGAGCCTTGGCTCGTTTTTTTATGTCTTGGATTACCAGTGGTAACTGACACCCAATTTTGCAACTGGAAGCCATTTATATTTATCATCATTGGCAATCTTGCGTGCTTCATTATCTGCAGCTGTCTGACCTGAAGTCGAACCACCCACTTCAACCAAACCAGTCGAATTCAAATCCACAGATGGATTACCAGTGTAGTAAGCGCCAACTTCACCAAATACACCCCAGTTTTGATTAATCTTAGGAGCTAAACCAAAACCTAGATATGGAGCAATATCATTTTTATATGATAAAGAACCATCTACAGAACCACTACCTGATGGCGCATAAAAATTCTGACCATCAATCTTAATTGTATCGTTTGAGTTGTTCAGACGTTTGGTTAAGGCATAATCATTATCAATATAACCTACACCAGCAGCAACATATACGCCTTGAGCCCATCGGTTTGTACTTGCACCCCACGGACGAATTTCAGCATTTAAATATGCAAGGCTGTTATCCATATCCATGTCGTATTTTGTGCCGTCGATAGACAAATCATCAGACCATGAAATATCACCACCGTTATAACCTAAAGCTAAACCCACGTATGGGTTTGCTGTCCACAATAAAGCACCGCCGTAGCCTGTTGTACCCACTTCAGCACGGACGCCTGTAGGAATGAGTTTATTTTGGTCAAAAGCATAGCCATCTTTTACGACAGCATCATCAGCAAAAGCTGTACCTGCAACCGCTGACATTGCAGTTACGATTGCAATTAAACGTAATGATTTCATGTTTTTCTCCTCTAAAAAATAAAGATTTTTTACATCATTTACCATTTTTTGATGAGCCCATCTTAAAACAGCCCCAGACTGTTTTTTATTCGAGATTTGCTCAGTTTTTGTTATTTTTTGATACATTTTAAGCTTTATTGTTGTTGTAAATAACATTTATTTACTTAATCTTTCAAACCCAACCAGCTTAAATGCCTTATTTCCAATCATTCATTATTATTTCCGATCCTATGCTGTTTTTTCATCTATTCTCCGCACAATTTAGTGTAAAATCAGGAAAATTTTTTTTCTGGAAGGAAGATCATGTCTCAGCTTTCAACAATTATTGAACAAGCGTTTGAAGACCGTGCGAATTTTACAGCAGCGGACTGTTCTGCTGAAGTTCGTGCAGCAGTTGAAGAAGTCATTGCTGGTTTAGATAACGGGACATTACGTGTTGCTGAAAAAATTGATGGCGAGTGGGTTGTTCATCAATGGGTGAAAAAAGCCGTGCTTTTATCATTCAAACTAAATGACAACAAACCAATTGAGTCATGTGACCTTCAATTCTACGACAAAGTAGATACTAAATTTACAGGTTGGACTGAAGAACAATTTAAAGCAGCAGGCGTTCGTGTTGTTCCGCCAGCAGTTGCGCGTAAAGGTTCTTTCCAAGCGAAAAACGTAGTGTTAATGCCTTCTTATGTGAACATTGGTGCTTATGTAGATGAAGGTACAATGGTTGACACATGGGCAACTGTTGGTTCATGTGCTCAAATTGGTAAAAACGTTCACTTATCTGGTGGTGTAGGTATTGGTGGTGTTCTTGAGCCACTTCAAGCGAACCCAACAATTATTGAAGACAACTGCTTCATCGGCGCACGTTCTGAAATTGTAGAAGGCGTGATTGTAGAAGAAGGTTCTGTGATTTCTATGGGCGTATTCATTGGTCAATCGACTAAGATTTATGACCGTGCAACTGGCGAAATTCACTACGGCCGTGTACCAGCAGGTTCTGTTGTCGTTGCAGGTAGCTTACCTTCTAAGTGCGGTACTTACAGTCTATATGCTGCAATCATCGTGAAAAAAGTAGATGCGCAAACGCGTTCTAAAACGAGCTTGAACGATTTATTACGCGACGAATAAACTTTTATTCATCTTGTTGCGGAGCTAAAGTTCCTCATCTCTACGGTTAAGACTAGCCGTAGAGATTTTTGTTTTTCTAACCTGTGGTTTAATTTTGCTATGAATACGCTTCGATCTTCTGCTATCCCTGTTTCTGACCCTTCTGCGGGTCTACGTATCACGGAGATCTTTTATTCTTTGCAAGGCGAAGCCAATACCTCTGGACTTCCAACAGTTTTTATTCGTTTAACAGGTTGCCCGCTTCGTTGTACCTATTGTGATACGACTTATTCATTTGAAGGTGGTGAGCGCCAATCTTTAGATCAGATTATTCAAACCACGCTTGGTTTTAAAACACCTTATGTCTGCGTGACAGGTGGTGAACCCCTTGCACAGCCCAATGCCTTGCCTTTAATGCAACGTCTTGCAGATCTTGGCTGTGAAGTTTCTTTAGAGACCAGTGGTGCTTTAGATGTGTCTAAGGTTGACCCACGTGTTTCAAAAGTATTAGATTTAAAAACCCCAACTTCAGGTGAAGTTGCACGAAATTTGCTTTCGAATCTGGACCATCTAACCCAACACGACCAAATCAAGTTTGTGATTTGTAACCGTGAGGATTATGAATGGTCAAAACAGCAAGTTGAAGACTATAAACTCAATGAAAAAGTCAGCACAGTATGGTTCTCTCCTGCTTTTGCAGTTGAGAAAGGTGCTGCTCGTTTACCTCAACTTGCGCGTGACTTAGCGCAATGGATATTAGAAGACCATCTCCCTGTTTGCTTCCAACTCCAACTCCACAAGTTGCTTTGGAATGACGAAACTGGTCGTTAATGCATTGCCTATTCATCTTTAATTTATATTTGGAGAAATTTGTATGCGCCCTCGTGCCATAGTTTTGTTATCTGGCGGTTTAGACTCAACAACTTGTTTAGCATGGGCGCAAGCACAGTATGACTGTACAGCGCTCAGCTTTATGTATGGTCAACGCTCAACTACCGAGCTGGACGCTGCACGTGAACTGACGAAAAAAGCAGGTGTAGAACATCGTGTTATTAATATCGACTTAGGTAATTTAGGCGGTTCTGCGTTAACAGACCATAGCATTGATGTTCCAGATCATGAACAAGTCGGTATTCCTGTAACTTATGTTCCAGCACGTAACACAATTTTCTTGTCTTATGCATTAGCAGCAGCAGAAGTTTTAGATGCTGAAGCCATTGTGATTGGTATTAATGCTGTTGATTATTCAGGGTATCCAGACTGTCGCCCTGAATTTATTGAGGCATTTGCCAATATGGCTCGCCTTGCAACCAAGGTTGGCGTTGAAGGAAAACCTCTTAAATTTGAAACACCTCTGTTACATTTATCCAAAGCAAATATCATTCGCTTAGGTATAGAACATGGCGTAGACTATAGTCAAACGGTGTCTTGCTACCAAGCAGATGACCAAGGACGTGCATGTGGGAAATGCGACAGTTGCCGTCTTCGTAAAGAAGGTTTTGCAGATGCTGGCGTAGAAGATCCGACACGTTATATACCGTAATAACAAGGTACAGTTTATGAAAAATTTAAAATCAAACATTTTGCTTTCTACATTGGTGTCTGCAGCTGCATTGTTCGCAACAGCTTCACATGCTGCTGAATCGAACAAACTACAAGAAGCGTATAAAAGCACCAATGTAAAATCTGCATTGATCAATGTTTGTAAAGAAGAAACTGGGAAAAGCAAAAAGCTTAGCGCAGCGGAAGTAAGCAAATACTGTACTTGTGCAGTTGAAGCAGATGGTAAATTGACCAATGCACAAAAATGGGAAATCCAAAGTGCAATTAATCAAAAGAAAAGCCCATCTACTTTAGCTTTTGTACAAAAACAAAATAAAGACCTTCAAACATGTTTCGGTCCACAGTTAACAGGCAAATTAAAGTCTTTAACTGAAGAAGCAATGAAAGCTGCTCCGAAAAAATAATTCACAATATGTGAATGAAGCCTGCTCTATGCAGGCTTTTTTATATGCTCCAAAAGATAGAATATTTAAATATGCTTGTTGAATGGAATACAAACGTACAAGACCGCAAATTTGTTGCTTCTTACAGTGGTGGTAAAGACAGTAGTCTGGCTTTATACAAAGCCATACAAATGGGTGAAGCCATTGCATTGATTGTCATGTTAGAAGAGCAAGGCCAAAAGTCACGCTCACACGGGATGTCACTCGATATTATTCATGCGCAGGCAAAAGCAATTGGGCTTCCCATCTACAGTGCCTCTGCAACGTGGCAAGACTATGAGAACCAGTTCATTCAACTGCTACAAAAAGCTCAAAGTTTAGGTGCAGAAACATTAGTCACTGGTGATATTGATTTAATGGCACATGCCGAATGGAATCAATCCGTTTGCGATAAAACTGAGCTCAGTTTATGTATGCCACTGTGGCAACGCCCACGTTTAGACATTGTGCATGAGTTTATTCGACTCGGTTTTCAAAGTATCATCGTTACAGTCAACTTAAATTTAGGGATGAAAATTGAGGATTTAGGTCAAGCGCTTAGCCTTAAATATATTGATGCATTGGTTGCAAGAGGCATTGATCCATGCGGCGAAGCGGGTGAATTCCACACCACGGTGATTGATGGCCCAATTTTCAAACATCCACTTTCAGTCGTTAAAGGTGATATTCTGTATCACGAAAATTATGCCTTTTTACCAATTGAATTAGAACAGCGCGACATTTAAGGATAGAACATGACTGATACGATCCAACTTCCAAATCAGAACTTTCCAGCGACAACAGGCAACGTGAACTTAACTGAAGTACCGACTGAATGGCTGATTGTGTATTTTTACCCGAAAGATTCAACGCCTGGTTGCACAACTCAAGCCGTTGGTTTTTCATGTTTAAAAGATCAGTTTGATGCCCTGCAAACCACAATCATTGGGATTTCACGTGACTCGGTTAAAGCGCATCAGAATTTTACAGAAAAGCAGGCTTTAACCATTAATTTAATCAGCGATAAAGAAGAAGTGCTGTGTAAACACTTTGATGTGATTAAAGAAAAAAATATGTATGGTAAAAAAGTGATGGGCATTGAGCGCTCAACGTTTATTTTTCATAACGGCAAACTGGTGAAAGAATATCGTAAGGTGAAAGCCGCGGGGCATGCGGAACAAGTTTTAGAAGACTTAAAAGCATTACAAGCTTAATCCACATCAGCCCGCAGATGCGGGCTTTGTTTTGTGTGATTTTTTATTGATAGATTTTATTGTACACGCTTTTTATTTCACAAGCAGCGAAATAGCGATCCCCCACATCACCAGTGCAATGATCGCATCGAGGACATTCCACGCTTTCGGATTTGAAAAAATGGGAGTAAGCATACGAGCACCATAGCCCAAAGCAAAAAAGAATAACCAAGACGCACACACTGCCCCTAGGGCAAAGTACGCAGGTTGCTCAAACTGTGTTGAAATTGAACCCAGTAAAATAACTGTATCTAAGTACACATGCGGATTAAGCCAAGTCAGCGCTAAACACAGCAAAATAATATTTAACAGCTGATGCTTTTCAATGGCACTTGCTTCCAAGCCCTGCTGTGATTTGAAGGCCCGTAGTAAATGTTGAAATCCATAACAAAATAAAAAAAGCGCCCCTGCCCATTTGGCAAACTGAATAATTTCAGGATAGTGCTGAAGCACTTTTGAAAAGCCAGAGACACCCAATACAATTAAAATCGAATCTGATAATGCACAAACAAAACATACCCAAAAAACAAACTGCTTTTTGAGGCCTTGTTTCAGCACAAATGCATTTTGCGCACCAATAGCAATAATAAGACTCATCCCGACTGTAAGCCCTTGCATATATGTACTTAACATTTTGACTTTTCAACTTAATTGATAATGTCAGGATTATCTTTCATTTTTGATTAAATTAAGTATTATTTAGAAAATATCAATATAACTAAAATATTTTTAGTTTTAAGTGAGTCTCGATTATGCTCAATCATAAACAGTGTGATGCATTTTTAGCAGTAGCAGAAACAGGAAGTTTTGACCTTGCTGCCGAGCACTTATGCATTACCGCTTCTGCCGTAACTTTACGTGTACAAAACCTAGAAAAAAGTTTGGGACATTTATTGATTGTACGAGAAAGACCCTGCCGTCCCACCCAAGCTGGACAATCGCTGTTACATTACTTGCAGCATAGTCGTCTGCTAGAGCAAAGCTTCATTCAGAACCTTACTGGTCATATAAACACCTCTGCTTTTTATCAGATCAACATTGCAACCAATGCCGACTCCTTAGCCACGTGGCTTTTACCCGTGTTACAGTCAACATTGATTAATGAAAAGATTGTGGTACATTTTCAGGTCGATGACCAATCACAAACTCACCACTTACTTGAAGCTGGTTTAGTGAATGCCTGCGTGACGGATGAATCTCAAGCCATGAAAGGCTGCGTGGCCGAATATCTTGGGGATATGAACTACCGTTTTGTTGCAACACCTACTTTTACACAGCAATGGTTTGACCAAGGTGTCAACCGAGAATCATTACGTGCTGCTCCTGCCCTAATCTTTAATGGAAAAGATGTGCTCCATACGGCCTATATCCAACAAAAATTCGGACTTAATCCAACTCAATATCCACATCACTTTATTCCATCTTCCAGTGCATTTTTTGATGCGATTACCTTAGGACTCGGCTATGGCTGGTTACCTTACTATCAAGCCAAGTCTTGTTTGGAAGAAGGCTCATTGGTTGAAGTGGATCCTCAGCTCAATATTGATCAACCTTTGTATTGGCACCATTGGAAACAGCAGTCGGTGCAATTAAATGTGCTGACAGATATCTTGGTGAAAAAAGCACACGCAGAGATGAATGAGCAAAAAGTTAACTCAGAATTCTAAGCCACGCAAGCTATTGCACTTTCCACTGGCCTGACAGTTGAATATTCACTTTTTCACCTACACCACCAATCGCTTTTTTCATACCGAAATCACTGCGGTTAATCATGGCTGATGATTGAACGTCCAACAAATTAGCAGTATTTGCATTCGGTTTTAGCGTGGTACTAAATGTGACAGGTTTGGTGATGCCGCGAAGTGTTAAATTCCCAGCAATATTATATTTTCCCCCACCCAAATCTTTAAAACTGGTGCTTTTGAACGTGGCTGTTTTGTATTTGGATGCATAAAACAAATCTTCACCCAAAATCATATTTTTCAATGAAGGCTTGCTCAAGCTTAGGCTATTTACATCCATAACAAAATTTGTCGAAGCATGCTGTGGTGCTTTGGCATCAAACTGCATGCTGGATTGCACACGATTGAACTTGGCTTTTACTACAGTCACACCTAAAGATTTAATTTCAAAGCCTACATTGCTTTGTGGTGTCAACGTCCAAGCTTCAGCTTGCGCGTGTGTACTACAGGCAAATATAACACCTGCAATCATCAAGGTATTTTTAATGACAGTATTAGATATCGTCTGTTGTTTTCTATCCATTGCAGTTGGTCCTCGTCGAAATATTTTTATTCGACTGAGAACCTTAGTCTAAATTGGATGTGTCCTGAGTTAAAAATTTGTGTTGCAACTGTTTATAAATTTCACTTTGTTGGAATTTATGTAAAAAATCACTCGTCCCTAAAGGAAACGCTTGTTCTAAAATTTCCCCACGATAGTAAGCTTCACGAACAGGTGTAGCAGACATCGCATCTTGCAGGCTATCGAGTTCTACCATTTCCCACTCTGGAAAAAGCTGTAAATAATATGATGAATCGTCTTTAAAATGGCCAATGAGTCCAACTTTAGCATCAGGTGTGACTACATGATTCACTAATTTCTTTACCAGTTGCACCCATTTAACATCATTATAAACGTCAATTACATGTACAAAGTGAATCCGTTTTTGATGCGCTTCTGAAAAGTTAGATAAAATCATTTCTTCACGTTCAGCCGCTAAGAATGGATTTTTCGTATTTCGTTCATTCTGTGCAGAACCTAAAGCCAAAATGACATTTTCACTTTGCTCCAAAGCAATCTTGATGGTTTGCATATGTGCCAAGTGAAATGGCTGGAAACGACCAATGAATACGAGATAATCAAATGTATATGGCATAAATCTTTTACTTTTTTATGAACTGGTCAGTTATGTCGATCATAAAATTATGCGACATAATGAACCCATAAAATTAAATCAGACTTTCAAGCAAGGATAGTACGATGACACTGAGCTGTATTCAACAACCTCATCAACATTTGAATGCAAAATTAGATAATGGTGTACTGACATTAGCCATTAATCGTCCTGAAGCAAAAAATGCATTGTATAGCGAACTTTATTTGTGGATTGCAAAAGCTTTAGATGAAGCAGATCAGGACAATAGCGTTCGTACCGTGATTCTACGTGGTGAAGATGCAGACTTTACCGCAGGCAACGACATGCAAGACTTTATGAAATCTGCGGCGCAAAAAGGCCAAGCACCAGCATCTGAAGGCCCTCCATTTATTTTACTCAAATCTGCAGCGAAGTTTTCTAAACCGTTGATTGCTGCTGTACGTGGTGTGGCGATTGGTATTGGGGTAACGATCTTATTACATTGTGATTTGGTTTATAGCGACAACACTGCCCTATTCCAAATTCCATTTGTCAGCCTTGGCTTATCACCTGAAGGAGCTTCGAGCAAATTATTGGTTGAACAAGCGGGTTACCACAAAGCAGCAGAATTATTGCTGACTGCTCAGAAATTTGACAGTGCAACTGCAGTTGCTGCAAATATTGTGAACAGTATTGAAGATGATGTATATGCAGTAGCAGCTAAAAAAGCAGCACAATTGTCTGCTTTACCTTTAGCATCCTTGGTTAAGTCTAAAGGCCTGATGAAACATAATGTAAATGAAATTGTAGCTTGGATTGATCATGAAGCTGAAATTTTTATGGATCGCGTTGGTTCGCCTGAAATGATGGAAGCTGTAGCAGCATTTATGCAAAAACGTAAACCTGATTTTTCCCAGTTCAATTAAGGCTTTATAGCTTGACTGAAAAAACCACTACGTTTATTAAAACGCAGTGGTTTTTTTACTTTTAGTCCCAACATATTTTAAAACCCAATCTGGAAATACTTCTTATGTCAAACACTACAGAAAAAAAACGCTATTTTGAGCCCGCGCCACAAGACATTGATGTTGAGAATTTTAAAAAAGTCATTCAAAGTCGCCGTTCTGTTCGTAAATTTACGGATAAGACCATTCCAGCCGAAGTGCTTGATGACTGTTTAGATTTGGCACTACTTGCACCAAATTCATCTAACTTACAGCCTTGGACTTTTTATGTGGTGCAAAATCCAACGAAAAAGAAACTATTGGTTAAAGCTTGCCTAAATCAGCTTGCAGCAAAAACAGCGTCAGAACTGATCGTGTGTGTCGCACGTACTGACCGTAATGATGAAATGGCAAAACGTAACATTACAGAGTTCCCTTTCCCTGAAGCCCCTGCAAGTGTACTCAAATATTACAAGTTTATTCCTTATAACTATAAAACAGGTTACTTAAATGCGTTAGGTAACTTTAAGAAAGTTGCTTTCAAAATCGCACGTAGCTTAGATAAACAACTACCCGTAACCACATTTAACCAAGCAGATACAAAACTTTGGGCAAGTAAAACTACAGCTTTGGCTTGTGAAAATCTTGTCCTAGCTTTACGTGCCTATGGTTTTGATAGTTGTATGATGGAAGGTTTTGATGAGCCTTTGGTTCGTAAAATTTTGAATCTAAACGAGCAGCAATATCCTGTGATGGTGATTGGTGCAGGTGAGCGTGCGACCGACGGGGTGTTTTTCCCGCAGTATCGTTTTGATCGTGAGTTATTTATTCAGAAGGTTTAAGATTAGTTTTCTCAATGGAATCTTTTCATTAAAGTTTTAATTTCAGGATTAACCTTCGGTTCGACCTACTTTTCTTTCGGGAAAAGTAGACAAAACCATTGTCATTCGCAAAACTCGTTCTATTCCGTCGTTTATCAATTTAGTCGCAGAAACTTTATCTGATAAATTAAGTCCTGCCTCAAACAGTTGCGAATGCCGTTAACGTGTATCAAATATATTTTTAGGTTCATCATTAAAGTACATCGACCATCTGAATAAACTCAAAAGCGGGTTCTTCATAGGGATGACTAAATTTTAAAGCCTTTGCCACAGCAGATGCCTTTTCCTCTGGAACAATGGTTTCCACCCGCCACTCTGGAATTTTCTCCAAAGCATCCAACTCACCTATAAACGGATTTGCGCCTTTTACAGGTTTAAACTGGCCTGTACCTAGAACCTGCCAAGCACAGTGTTCATAGTTTCCTATGCCACCAGCCCCTGCTTCAAAAATGGCAAGTTTGGTGGATTCAAGGTGAGATTCGGGAACATAGTAGATGAGTTTGAGCATAGCGCTTTAATGTATATTTTATTAATATCGAATTAATCATATTGATCGACTGTAGCTATGTCTAATAAAAATATTGCCCGTGAACTTGCTTTAACAACAGCTGAGAACCTAGCAGATGAAATTATCTTTAAAACAGCCACTACTCTGCTAGAAGACACAATTAAATCTATCCCTTTTTCATCTTTAATTACAGGTTCAATTGAAAGCTATACTAAATTTCGAACTTTGAAAGAACAAAAACAATTATTCGCTTTTATTCAAGAAGCAGAAAATATAAATGTTGGATTTATCGAAAAGTTTTTTAAAGACAAGGACAATTTAGAATTAGGACTTGAAGTTTTAGGAATACTTGATCAAACCTACCTAGAAAAACAAGCAAGAATGATAGGGCGAGCGACATTTCTTTTTAAAGGACTCGAAATCTCAAAGCAAGAATTTGATAAATATATGTATATTATTACTAAGCTCAATAATTATTTAATCACATTAATCGAAAATTTATATACCGAGTTCAGCGTAAATTCTTCTGAAAAAATAATTAGCATGCCATTACCAAATATGGATCTCATCAGCTTTGGATTTGTTAAAAAATTATCTGATGGCTCATGGTTCGCAGAAGCTCAAAATTCATCTCATGATGATTATGAAGTTCATGATGATTTTATATATTTTTACGAAAACATTTTCAAAGACTAAATTCAATTACATAACTAGCGACATAGATGTCACGCGTCAGACTGTCAAACAAAACCGCTCCATCAGCCTGACCAAGTATTTCTATTCCCTTACAGAAATAGATTCTTTATGTTTCAAAAGTAATATCTTTCTATTAAAAAAACCGCCTCACGGCGGTTTCTTCATTCTCTAAATTACATCTGCAACGCATAACCCAAAATCAAAAAGATCAATTGCAAGCTCAAAATCACAGCAAACAACTTCCATCCTTTTTTACGCAAAGCAGACTTATCGACTGCTTCGTATGTAACTGTTTTAATCATGTCATCACCTCATACATGAGTGTTGATACTGAAATTGTTTAGTAATCCATCTTTCTTCTATTTTGCATGATATTTGTGCATTTATTACACAATATCACTTTCACACAAATATAAAAGCAAAATCTAAACCAACATCAGCGGGAGAAATAAAAATTTAAAAAAAAGACGTTTCAATAAAAAAGCCACCCGAAGGTAGCTTTTAAAACACTGACTTCAGATTAACCAATGAACTTACGTGCATTGCGGAACATACGTAACCATGCACCGTCTTCAGTCCACTCTTCAGGCTTCCATGAATGCTGTACAGCACGGAAGTTACGTTCAGGGTGCGGCATCATAATCGTTGCACGACCATCTTTCGATGTAACACCTGAAATCGCTTCTGGCGAACCATTCGGGTTCATTGGATAGTGTTGAGTTGGATTCCCTTGACTATCAACATAACGCAAGATCACTTGATGACCTGTATTTAATGCAGCCAAGTTATCCGCGCTTGTCACCACACGACCTTCACCATGTGCAACTGCAATCGGCAGGATTGAACCTTCCATACCTTCTAACAATACAGAGTTCGATTTTTCAACACGAACGTTAACTGCACGTGCTTCAAACATCTCAGAAGTGTTACGATGGAAACGCGGCCAAGCTTCAGCACCCGGAATCAGTGGAGCCAATTGCGACAACATTTGACAGCCGTTACAAATACCAAGAGAGAACGTTTCGTCACGGTTGAAGAATTTTTCAAATTGGTCACGAAGTTTTGGGTTGAACAAAACTGATTTCGCCCAGCCACCACCAGCACCCATAACGTCACCGTAAGAGAAACCACCACATGCCACAAGACCTTCAAAGTCATCTAGGCTGATACGACCTGCAAGTAAGTCGCTCATGTGCACATCTACAGTGTTAAAACCAACTTTGTCGAATGCCGCAGCCATTTCAACATGACCATTTACGCCTTGTTCACGTAAGATCACCATGTTTGGACGACGTTCGTTGATGTACGGTGCTTCAATTGGCTCATTCAAATCAAATGTAGGTTTTGCAATAATACCTGCATGTGATTTGTCCGTGATCAATGCAAATTCTTGATCCGCTGTTTCCACGTTATCACGTAGACGTTGAATCTGATGTGACACTTCAGTCCACGCCACTTGCAAATCTGCACGTTCAAGCACTAATCCATTTACAGTCAACTGATCAGTATTGTTTACCTTACCAATCACCGCAATTGCATCACGTAATGTAGATGCCAAAACTTCGTCTGCAAGTGTTGCCCAATCAGATGCGCTGATTTGAAGCACTGCACCAATTTCTTCTGCAAATAGACTTTCAGTTGATTGATCTTCTAAAGCCACACCGAGACGTGCTGCAAACATCATTTCCGCAACAGTTGCAAGTAAGCCACCATCACCGATGTCGTGGTAAGCCTTAATTAAGCCGCGGTTGTTCCAGTCCTGAACCAAGGCAAAGAAAGCTTTGAAGTCATCAAAACTATCCACATCAGGTGTCACTGAACCAATCGCTTTATAAACCTGAGCAAGGATCGAACCACCTAGACGGAACTGACCTTTAGAAAGATCAATACGAACCAGTACTGATTCTTCGTCTTTCAATTCAGGCGTTAAGGTTTTACGCACATCAGTCACAGGAGCAAAGGCTGTGATTACCCCTGACATCGGTGAAGTCACCGATTTGTCTTCGCCTTCATCATTCCAAGTAGTACGCATTGACAATGAATCTTTGCCCACTGGAATTGCAATACCGAGTGCAGGACACATTTCCATACCGATGGCTTTTACACCTTCGAATAAAGCTTGGTCTTCACCTTTTTGCCCAGCCGCCGCCATCCAGTTTGCAGACAATTTAATGTCACTGATCTGGTCGATTTTTGCAGACATAATATTTGAGATCGACTCTGCAACTGATAAACGCGCAGATGCCGCAGGATTTAACAACGCAACGGGGGGACGTTCGCCCATAGCCATTGCTTCACCTGTGTAACCTTGTAAGCTTGTTGTCGTCACTGCTGCATCTGCAACAGGAACCTGCCAACGGCCTACGAACTGATCACGTGCAACCATACCTGTAATTGAACGGTCACCAATGGTGATCAAAAATGATTTCGATGCAACCGTTGGGTTTTTAAGTACACGGTAAATCGCATCTTTCAAATCTGTAACTTTAGATGCATCAAAGTCATCGCCTTGACGTTCAATCGTTTCATACGAACGGCTCATACGAGGTGTGCCACCTAGCATGACTTGCATTGGCATATCCACGGCTTTATTGTCAAACAATGGATCGTTCACCGTCAATTGACGCGCTTCAGTTGCTTCACCTAAAACAGCAAACGGACAACGTTCACGCGCACATAATGATTCAAATAGTTCTAAAGAACTTGGACGAATCGCCAACACATAACGCTCTTGCGCTTCGTTTGACCAGATCTCCATTGGAGACATGCCCGGCTCAAGCGATGGAATCTTACGCAAATCAAGAATCGCGCCCAGTTCGTGGTCATTCACCAGTTCAGGCATTGCATTTGAAACACCACCTGCACCCACGTCATGCACAGACACGATTGGGTTGAAGTCTTCCATACGCCAGCATGCATCAATCACTTCTTGGCAACGACGTTCCATTTCAGGGTTTTCACGTTGTACAGAAGCGAAGTCTAGGTTTTCACCGAGTTTACCGCTGTCCACAGAAGATGCCGCACCGCCACCAAGGCCGATCAGCATTGCAGGGCCACCAAGAACAATCAGTAAATCGCCTGGTTGAATCGCATCTTTTTCCACGTGGTCTGGACGGATGTTACCGTAACCACCAGCAATCATAATTGGCTTATGGAAGCCTTTCACATCGCCATTCACGTTTTGCTCAAAAGTACGGAAGTAACCGTTTAACGCAGGACGACCAAACTCGTTGTTGAATGCAGCACCGCCCAAAGGCCCCTCAATCATGATTTGAAGTGGCGATGCCATACGAGATGGTTTACCGTAGTTTTCTTCCCAAGGCTGTTCAAAGCCCGGAATATTTAAGTTTGAAACCGTAAAGCCTGTTAAACCTGCTTTTGGTTTACCACCACGACCTGTTGCGCCTTCATCACGGATTTCACCGCCTGAACCGGTCGCAGCGCCCGCAAATGGCGCAATCGCTGTTGGGTGGTTATGCGTTTCCACTTTCATGAGGATGTGAGCGGCTTGGCTCTTATACTTATAAACGTGGTGACCAGTCGCTTCATCTTTCTTCGGATAGAAACGCTGAGTATCAAAACCAACAATCACTGAAGCATTGTCTTTATATGCTGACAATACATCTGTTGGTGATTCTTTATAGGTGTTTTTAATCATTTGGAACAATGACAATGGCTGTTTTTCACCATCAATTGTCCATTCAGAACCAAAGATTTTATGACGACAGTGCTCTGAGTTTGCCTGAGCAAACATCATTAGTTCAATATCGTGCGGATTACGGCCAAGCTTGTTAAAAGCAGCAACCAAATAATCAATTTCTTCATCAGATAGCGCAAAACCAAACTCAGAGTTTGCTTTCACTAAAGCGTCTTTACCCTGACCTAATATGTCAATTGCGTTTAAAGGCTTTGGTGCAGTTTCAGAGAATAATGCAGCAGCGTCTTCAATTTGATTGAACACACTTTCAGTCATACGGTCATGTAAAACTTGTTTTACTGCATCCGATACTTCAGAAATACCTTTTAAAGTAAACAAAACACCGCGTTCTAAGCGGTGTATCGGGGTATTACAGTTGGCAAAAATATCCGTTGCCTTTGATGACCACGGCGAAATTGTGCCTACACGTGGCGTCACAAGGACTTGAACTTCATCACTTGTCGCTTGGCGAACTTGGAAGGTTGCGCCATCATTTAATAGCTGCAAAGCAGATTGCTGTTGTTGCTCGTCGAGCGCTTGGTCGAAAAGGTAAACCCATTGGCTTTCTATTGATTGAACAGAACTAATAGACGATAGACGTGTTAAAAGTTGTGTTTGCTTAAAAGAAGAGTGTGCAGGTGCACCGGCAACGATAAACATGCTGTTTTTGGCTCCACGGGCAGGTCTAGACAACCTACCTCAATGTGACTTGAAGAGAGCGCATATTCTACTGTGTATTGCCAAAATCAGCTAGTCGTCTACGACTTAAAAAAGTGAGATTTCTTTGTTTTAAAAGATCAATTTACTTTGACTTTAAAAATCAAACATGATTAGTAACAAATGTTTTAAGGGATAAATTTCCAAGATGCCCGAGTTTTAGGCTTTGATTCGATTCTAAAAACCATTGTCAATTGATATTCGAGCTACAAATAACGAAGTCGACAGCCTCCTTGAGAACAAACAGGACTGCTTTAAGATGCTCTATTGATAAAAATTTAATACCGCATAAATTAAAAGACAACTTATGTCGCAGCCCTCTAGAGCTCGTCACACTTTTTTGGCATGATGAAGCCAATAACTCACTGAATAACGATAAATGATGCAAATGCGTTGGTTAGAACTGCTCTCAACAGTTCGTATTGGAAGTAAAAAACAAAACACAGAATTGGCACGCAGCCCATTTCACAAAGATTATGACCGAATTATTTTTTCCCAAAGTTTTCGCCAACTGAACCGAAAAACCCAAGTCCATCCACTAACTCAACACGATGGCATTCATACTCGTTTAACCCATTCACTCGAAGTCTCCTGCATTGGGCGCTCTCTCGGCATGCTCGCAGCGGAAAAAATCAAAGACGAACTACCAATGTGGATTTCCCCTGCCGATGTTGGAGCCATTATTCAAGCGGCTTGTTTAGCACATGATATTGGGAACCCACCGTTTGGTCATGCAGGTGAATATGCCATTCGTGAATGGTTTGATGATGCATCACACGGCAACTTTTTGGAGAAACTTTCCGCAGAGGAACAAGCTGATGTGCGTCAGTTTGAAGGCAATGCCCAAGGTCTGCGTCTACTGACTAAAATTGACTATCATCCTAATGATGGTGGCATGCGTCTAACCTATGCAACATTGGGAGCTTACTTAAAATATCCGTGGCTATCGAAAACCATCGAATCACAAGGCGATACCCCAGCCAGTAAACGTGCCAAATTTGGCTGCTATCAAGCAGAAAAAGAAATCCTGCAACAAATCGCAGAGCAACTCGGACTGATTCAACTGGGTGAATATCATTATTGTCGCCATCCACTGACTTATTTACTTGAAGCAGCAGATGATATTTGCTACGCCCTGATTGACCTTGAAGATGGCATCATTTTAAACATGTTGTCTTATGAAGAAGTTGAACCGATTTTTTTAAGCTTACTTGGTGAATATAGTGCGCCAGTAGAACTCTCTATGCCAGATACCACGTGGCAGCAAAAAATTGCAGCGTTACGCGGACGGGTGATGAAACGTCTGGTTGAAGAAGTCACATCCGCTTTTGCCAAGCATCATTTTGAAATTTTAAGTGGACAACTGGCTGGCAGTTTATTGCAATACTGTGCTGCTGATATTGAGTTAGGCATTAACCGTGCGAAGGATTTAGCCCGCGATAAAATATTTGAACACCCTCAAAAAGCTGGTTTGGAAATTATTGCTCATCAAAGTTTGCAAAATATTTTAGATGCCTTTATTCCACTCACTACACCACATAAAACCTTAAGTTTTAAAGAGCAGCGCTTAATGGCTATTTTATGTCGTTCTGGTGCACACTTTGGCAGTAACCATTATGAAAATATCATGCAGGTCTTAGATATTATTTCTAAGTTTTCAGACCACCAAGCCTATAACTTGTCTCAGGAATTACAAGGTAATAAAGCAGGATTGATTTAAACTTCTCATCAGCATCCAATTTGATGATAAAGCCATCAATCCGAACTCAATTTTCCGTGAGTCTTTTGCCTTTCTGCGCAATGCTCACTACTATGCAACCATTGATAAAAAAGTGAATCACACAACATGATCGGATGTCTTATTGGTGAAGTCTTCGCACTAGAAGCACCCACCGTACTTTTAAATGTAAATGGTGTCGGTTATGAAATTGATACACCACTGACGACCTTCTGCCAACTACAAAAAGGCCAGAAAATTACCTTATGGACACACCTTGCCGTGCGTGAGGACGCTCAACTACTTTATGGCTTCCTGCACCAACAAGAAAAAATCATTTTTCGCACGCTGTTAAAGGTCAACGGTGTCGGCCCTAAAATGGCTTTAGGTATTCTGTCCACACTCAGTGTCGATATGCTCATTCATACTGTCGAACATGAAGATATCAATACTCTGGTTAAAGTACCGGGCGTGGGTAAAAAAACCGCTGAACGTTTGATGATTGAGCTACGTGATCGCTTTAAAGCGATGTCTTCAGGCACAGCGCCAAGCAACTCAACCGTTGAACAAATCCAGTTCACAGGCAACTCTGCCGTTGCAGAAGCCGAAGCTGCATTGCAGTCTTTAGGGTACAAACCTCTAGAAGCACAGAAATTGGTCAATGCTGCAAAAGGTGATTTTACTGAGGCGAGCGACATCATCCGCGCCGCACTCAAATCCATGAATAAATAATTCAAATAGACACACCAATACACCTAAATTGGATACACGAAGGCGACATGGATGTCGCCATGTTGGATTGGGATATAAGGACATATCCTCAATCCAACACAAGATTTACTTGCGGACTTTTAAATATATTTAAAAGCCCTCATTTTGATCTTTCAAAAGTAAGGCAATGCCTACACAATGGTACCTAAACACAAATCATAATTTGAGGCTGTGCCTCGAAAGTTCAGCCAGAGATTGATTTAACTATATGCAAGACCGTCTCATCGGTGGTTCCGAAAAACCCGAAGATCATATCGACCGCGCAATCCGCCCGACCTCACTCGATGACTACATCGGTCAACCCGTGGTTCGTGAACAAATGGAAATCTTTATTGGTGCAGCCCGTGGTCGTGGTGAAGCCCTTGATCACACCTTAATTTTTGGTCCACCGGGACTGGGTAAAACTACACTGGCCAATATTATTGCCCGTGAAATGGGTGGAAACCTCAAGTCGACTTCGGGCCCTGTACTAGAACGTGCTGGGGATTTGGCAGCCATGCTGACCAACCTTGAAGAAGGTGATGTGCTATTTATTGATGAAATTCATCGTCTTTCCCCCGTGATTGAAGAAATTCTGTACCCTGCGATGGAAGACTACCAACTCGATATTATGATTGGTGAAGGTCCCGCGGCTCGTTCCATTAAACTCGACCTACCTCCTTTCACTTTAGTTGCAGCAACCACACGTGCAGGTTTACTTACTTCTCCTCTTCGTGATCGCTTTGGTATTGTGCAACGCCTTGAGTTCTATTCGGTCACGGACTTAACGCATATTGTGACTCGTTCAGCCAATTTGATGGATGTACCGATTACGCGAGAAGGTTCAGCAGAAATTGCACGTCGTTCTCGTGGTACACCGCGTATCGCCAACCGTTTACTACGTCGAGTCCGTGACTATGCGCAAGTCAAAGGTACAGGTGAAGTGACACAAGATATGGCGCAACGTGCACTCGATATGCTCAATGTCGACAAAGACGGTTTAGATACTTTAGACCGTCGTTATTTGAGTATGTTACTTGAGCGTTTTGATGGTGGGCCTGCGGGCGTAGAAGCTTTAGCAGCAGCAATGGCTGAAGACTCAGGTACGCTTGAAGATGTGATTGAACCGTATTTGATCCAGCAAGGTTATGTGATGCGCACCGCTCGGGGGCGTATCGCCACCAATATGGCATATTTACAGTTTGGACTGACCCCACCTGAACCCAAAGACAAATAAAAACATGATGTCATCTTAAAAAGAACAGCGAACTGAGCTACTAGCTAAATGGGGCCACTACATTCGCTGTTCTGTGTTTGACAGTAAGAGCTATACATCAAAGCCAAAAATTAGCATATTATCAAATACTTAACTAAGTATAAGCGCTTTTTAATTTACGATGAGAAGCAACTTATTGCATGTTTTTACGTTGCTTTTTTTGCAGGTACATTTGTTGATCCGCGAACTCAATTAAAGGATCAATTTCCAAAGCATCCTCGGGGTAGATTGCAAGTCCGACACTCGCCCCTATTTTTAAATCTAATTGTTCAAAGCGAAAAGGCAGCCCACACGCTTCAGCAATTCTATTCATCGCTGATGTAGCTAAATCTCTATTCGCAACACTGCTGAGTATTACTGCAAACTCGTCACCGCCAAGGCGTGCAACTAAATCCTCTTGTCTTATATTGTTTTTGATGCGATGTGCAATTTCTTTTAACGCGACATCTCCCATACGGTGACCAAATTGATCATTGATCGTTTTTAATCCATCCATATCAATCATCAAAACACCAATATGCTTTCCGTGTTTCTTGGCCTGTAGCACGCCTTGTCTTAAATAATCTAAAAATAATGCACGATTGGATAAACCCGTCAGGTGGTCTTGAGTCGCAAGTTTATATAACTCCTGTGCACCAAACTTAGTGGCGTGGTACATTGCTGCGGCAATTAACTCTGACATCAAGCTCAAGAGTTGCAAATCACTTTCTTGAAATGCTTCTACATCTTCAGAGTAAATTTTTAGCACGCCCACCGCTTCACCACAATGAGTTAACGGTACTACAGCCATTGACCTCAGCCCAACTCGTCGGCATGCTTCACGATCCACACGCGAATCATTTTCACTATCGGTACAATACAAAGTCGTGTTTTGTTCTACACATAAGCCAGACAAACTATTGAGCTTATGAAGCCGTAGCCCAAGTAAGTGGGCTGCTCCACCAGATACAGCGCGATACACCATATCGCCATTTTCATCAAGCTCGACTACAGCACCTTTTGCATTGGTGATTTGCTGTGCTTGTTCAGCAACCAATGTCATGACTGCGTTGAGATCCAAACCAAGTTTTGCGATAGACGTTTGCGTCTGAATCACGGACATAAGTTGCGATGGTGTAGGTTGGTTGGCGTTGCTCATAACATCTATAAACACTTACATTTTTGGATTATTTAAAAAAATTATACAATTTGCATCGCATAAACTGAATATTTTCAAGCGATACGCGATCAAATACAGATGACACTACCACGTGATAATCACTGTCTTCATGTGATAATCATGATAAATCTTCAGCAATAGACCCCATACCCTTGGTATGTTGCACCAATATAAGCAGCCAAGACAACTGCTTCTTTATACACAGCGGTAAAGACATATATGTGCATACAGCCGAGTTAAAGAATTCAAATACGTCCCCATCACCAAAAATAAAAGCTACTTTCTCAACTAGAATGTGCTTAATGCCACCTATAGTTACACAGTGAAATAGTTGTATGATCAGGAACCCTAATATTTGACACCTTGTGCCATTGGAGTGAAATCTCAAACTGCTAAACTTCGAGCCGTTACTCCACTTGACGTATCTAAATTTTAAGGCTGTATACTTGAATATAAAAGCGTCAAGGAACTTAAAATCAATTCATAAACTGAATAAAACGGAATACCCTCATGGCGAATAAATTCGAATTCAACATTCGTGTCTATATTGAAGATACCGATGCAGGTGGCATTGTTTACCACGCCAATCATATTCGCTTTATGGAACGTACTCGTACCGAATGGCTACGTGCTGCGGGTGTAGACCATTACTGGCACCAAAAAGACTATAATTTTGTAGTACACAAAATTAATGTGAAATATTCACGTCCAATTTTAATGGATGATTTAATTACTGTTACAGCAAGTGTTGTTTCGTGTAAGGCGACGTCATTTGTGTTGCAACAAAATATTTATCGTGGTGAAATCATGCTTGCATCTGGCGAAGTCGAATTGGCATGTATCAGTTCAGAAATGAAACCACGTCGCCTGCCAGATGAAATTCGTAACCTGATTCTGAAGGAATTAGGACAAGACTAAAAAAATTATTGGCACATGTAGTAACTATGGCAACTCAACTCGAATCATCTCTTCAAGTTTCAGATCTAATTTTACAAGCAAGCCCTGTCGTACAACTGATAATGCTGGCTTTACTTTTGGCCTCGCTGTTTAGCTGGTATCTGATTGCCAAGTTACACATGAGTTATAAAAAAGCACAGGCAGACGATGAGCATTTCCAAAAAATTTTTTGGTCGGGTGCTGAGCTGAATACGCTATATAACAATGCGCAACTTAACTCCAAACGTGTCGGCCTTGAGGACATTTTCTATCAAGGTTTGGGGGAGTTTTTAAAACTAAAAAAACGCAATGCTGCACCAGCACAAACCATTGAAGGTACAGAACGTATTTTACGTGTAGGGCTAAGTCGTGACCAAAGCCAACTTGAACAAGGCTTAGGTGCTTTGGCCAGCATTGGTTCTGTTGCCCCTTATGTCGGTTTATTTGGTACCGTGTGGGGCATCATGAATGCGTTCATTGGTTTAGCTGACGTAGATCAAGTCACCCTTGCAACAGTTGCACCAGGTATTGCTGAAGCACTCATTGCTACAGCGATTGGTTTATTTGCTGCTATTCCCGCAGTATTGGCATTTAACCATTACACAGGAAAAGGCGAAACGGTTTACTCCGATCGTGCTTTATTTGCAGAGGAAATGGTTGCGTTATTACAACGTCAGTCTTTGGGTGAAACTAAGGAACATGACTAATGGCAATTCAACGTTCAGGACGCTTCGAGCGCATTAAAAAACCACTAAAAAGTGAGATGAACGTCGTCCCATATATTGACGTCATGCTCGTATTATTAGTCATCTTCATGGTGACTGCACCCATGATTACCAGTGGCATCAATGTCGATCTGCCACAAGCCAATGGCAATCCTATTGAATCAAAAGATGCACCTGCAATGGTCAGCTTAGATAAAGAAGGTCGCTATTTTCTTAAATATAAAACGCATAGTTCAACTGAACCTTTGGCTTTATCTGAATTGACGTCTATTTTAAGTGAAGCACAACAACAAGCTCAGGCTGAAAACAAAACTTTAACTGTTGTTGTAGAAGGTGAACAGTCTCGCTCTTATGGCGAAGTCATGTCACTTATGAACAGTCTACAAGAAGCGGGCCTCACCCAAGTTGGATTACTCACAGAGCCATTAAAGTAATTTATGAAAGATTTTAAAAAGCCACCTTTTAAACAAAAAGCCATCGCGCTTGGATTTACCTTTGGTATCCATGTGATTGCTGTTGTTGGCTTACTTTATCTTGGTATGAGTAAACCACCTGAGCCACCGAAGCAAATCAAGACTGTTCTGATTAAACCCGAGGACTTAAAGCCTGTTACGCTTGAAGAAACAAAGTTTACTGAAACAGCACATGAAAATGTAGCCAAAGAAATCACACAAACGGCTCCCCCCACTGTAGAGCCTGCACCTGTTATTCCAACCCCACCTATAACACCAGTTGTGCCAAAGGTCGATACTCAAAAAGCAGCTGCGGATGCCAAAGCCGCTGAAGCGGCAGCGCGTAAAGCAGAAATGCAAAAGCAGTTAGAAGCACGTGCGAAGGCTGAAGCTGAAAAACTTAAAGCACAGCAAGAGCGTGCCGAAGCTCGAGCTGCCGAACAAGCGAAAGCTGCTGAAAGAGCCAAACTGGATGCTGCCGCAAAAGCTGAAGCAGATGCAAAACACCGAGCAAACTTAGAAGCATTGAAAAAAGCGGAAGCTGTACAAAAAGCGAAGCTTGAAGCACAGAAGAAAGCTGATCTCGCTAAAAAGCAGCAACAAATTATTGATACCAATAAAGCTAAAGCTACGGCGGATGCAAAGGCCAAAGCGGATGCAGATAAAGCCAAGGCTGCCGCTGATGCAAAACGTAAAGCCGATGCGGACAAAGCAAAAGCCGCCGCTGATGCGAAGGCTAAAGCAGATGCCGATAAAGCCAAGGCAAATGCCGATGCTAAAGCTAAAGCAGATGCAGCGAAAACCAAAGCCGACGCTGATGCGAAACGTAAGGCCGATGCGGATAAAGCTAAAGCTACGGCGGATGCAAAAGCCAAAGCAGATGCAGAAAAAGCCAAGGCTGCCGCTGATGCAAAACGTAAAGCCGATGCCGAAGCAAAAGAGCGTGCGGCTGAAGAAGCACGTGCTTCATCTGCAAAACAGGCTGCCGAAGAAGCTGCACAAAAGAAAGCTGAGGCCAAACAAATTGCGTCCACGGCAAAACGAGACTTTGAAAATAAAATTAAGCGTGCATGGGATACCCCTGCCGGCTCAAGTGGGAAAACAGCGACAGCACGTGTGACGCTATCAGATAATGGTACTGTGCGGTCCGTCATTGTGAGTTCTAGCGACCCAGACATGAAAGCCAGTGTTGAAGCCGCGGTTCGTTCTGCTGCACCCTACCCTATGCCATCAGACCCAGAGGCGCGCAGACAAGCTCAAAGTTTTACTTCATCATTTACTGCAAAATAAAAATATCCCCTGAACAAAATCAGGGGATATTTATTTTGAGCACAATATGAAGTTTTTGTAGCGTTCTATGACCTAAAAGTACGTCAACTTTACACATCAAAATTATTTGATGTTTCAGCTATTCCATAACCGTTTCCGTACATCTATGACCTTGATCGGGTGATTCCTTTTCCTATTTACGCTTAAACCACTTAATTCGTACTCACTTTTCACAGTGTTATAACAGATCAATCATAATTTCATGCTTTCAATATTAGAAAATCATGCCATTATGTAGAACAATTAAATCCACAATAAAAGACGTTTGTTTGAGTAAATAACGAATGATGGAAATGACGCGTAAACACCTTCTTAGCCTAGCTATTTTAACTGCTTTTAGCCCAGTCTTAGTGACTCAAGCACATGCCCAGCTTCATTTAGAAATTGCAAAAGCACCTGAAGAAGCACCGAAAATTGCAATCGTGCCATTTAGCAATGACAGCAGTCTTTATCCTATTATTGAAACGGATTTAAATCGCTCAGGAAAATTCACCAGTTCCTCAAAAAATCTACCCGCAACAGCCAGTATGAACACACCTAATGCAGCTAACTGGCAGGCAGCTGGTGTACCGTATGTGGTGACTGGTACAGTTAAGTCTGCTGCAAATGGCGGTTTCGAAGTCCAGTACCAACTTTATGATGTGCAGAAACAACAATACCTTTTAAATGAATTATTAACCGTTCCAGCATCCCGTGTGCGCTCTGCCGCACACATGATTAGTGATGCTATCTATCAAGCACTTACAGGTATTCCTGGTGACTTTAGCGGACGGATTGCTTATGTACTACGTAATCCAGCTACGCCAGAACAACGCTATACACTTCAAATTGCCGATACCGATGGTGAGCAACCTCGGACGATCTTAACGTCACGTGATCCAATTTTATCACCAGCTTGGACTCCAGATGCCAAGAAAATTGCCTATGTGTCATTTGAAACTAAACGCCCCGCAATTTACGTTCAAGACCTTTCTACAGGTACACGAGAAAAACTTGCCAGCTTCCGTGGTCTTAATGGTGCGCCAAGTTTCTCACCAGATGGTAAGAGCATGTTGTTTACGGCATCTATGCATGGCAACCCTGAAATCTACCAAATGAACTTGGAAACCCGTCAGTTACAACGTATGACCAATGACAGTGCGATTGATACTGAAGCGCGTTATGCTCCTGATGGCAAATCATTTATTTTCACGTCTGACCGTGGTGGCTCTGCGCAGATTTATCGTTACGACTTCGACAGCAGTAACTATAAACGCCTAACTTTCCGTGGCGCATTCAATGCACGTGGCACACTCAGTGCCGATGGCAAAAAACTGGCACTAGTACACCGTCCAAGTGGCAGTAACTATAAAGTCGCGATTCAAGACCTAAACTCAAGTGTCACCAATATTTTAACGCCAACCAGTTTGGATGAATCACCAAGTTTTTCACCAAACGGACAAATGGTGGTCTATGCCACACGTGAAGGCTCACGTGGTTTGCTCTCGATTATGTCATTGGATGGACGCTTCCGTATGAACCTTCCAAGCGAACAAGGTGAAGTGCGCGAACCCGCTTGGGCGCCTAAATAATTTTTAACTGTCTTTTTTAGTAATCATCAGTTTTCATGGAGATGAAGAATGAAATCAATCAAACTTTTAGCCCTTCCTATTTTAGCAACTGCTCTAGTTATGACTGGTTGTGCAAGTCGTAAACCAGCAGCAACAATTGAGGCGGGTCAAAATCCAAATGGTGCCACCACAGTCAACACACAAGGTCTAAGTGAAGATGCTGCATTAAATGCACAAAATCTTGCAGGTGCATCAGCAAAAGGTGTGACTGAAGCAAACAAAGCATTTTTAGCAAAACGTGTTGTTCACTTTGACTACGATAGTAGCGAACTCAGTAATGAAGACTATCAAACTTTGCAAGCACATGCTCAGTTCCTCATGGCTAATGCAAACTCTCGCGTAGCGTTAACAGGTCATACCGATGAACGCGGTACACGTGAGTACAACATGGCATTAGGCGAACGTCGTGCTAAAGCTGTTGAGAGTTTCTTAATCACTACAGGTGTAAGTCCAAACCAACTTGAAGCCGTTAGCTATGGTAAAGAAATGCCTATCAATGCCGGTCATGATGAAAATGCATGGAAAGAAAACCGTCGCGTAGAAATTAACTACGAAGCTGTACCGCCACTATTAAAATAGTAGTCGTTTCTTCAGCTATAAAAAAAGCGCTCAATTTCGTGGGCGCTTTTTTTATGACTAAACTTGTTCAGGCTTGGGATCTTGGTCAGACTCTTCAGCGTGTTGCATAGACTCAATCATGTCATGCTTATTGAACTTTTTGTACTCAGCTTTGGCTTCATAATCTTGCCATGCTTTTTTTACACTATCCGCTGAAATGTCATCTAGAGTAATCCCTTCGCTCGGCGTTGGAGTCGCATCAAATTTTTGCGTAGTCATTGTTGTGCTCCTATTTTTACCTGATGTTCCTTTCATCAACATAGCACTTTCCACGAGACTTGCAAGGGTAAAATCACAGCAAATAGTCGAGTTTAATTGTTCTTTTGCCTCGTTCTCGACTAAAATATAGCGCAAAGTTGATTTTATTATGTATTCAAGTTTTAGTGGAGCCTTCCCCCTTATGTCATATCTCAATCTGTCCCAATTCTTAGAACAACAAACGGGAAATCTTACGCCTGAATTGGCTCAAGTGATTAGCACAATTGCTAACACTTGCCAGACCATTGATCAAGCTTTGCAAAAAGGTGCCTTAGCAGGAGTTTTGGGCAGTGCACAAAATGAAAATGTGCAAGGTGAAGAACAAAAAAAATTAGATGTGATTTCAAATGACTATTTAATTGATGCTTTAAAAGTACACCCACAGGTTGGTGGTTTAGCTTCTGAAGAATTAGATGAATTCACCCCAGCACAAGAAAATGGCAAATATTTAGTGTTATTTGACCCTCTTGATGGTTCAAGCAACATCGACATTAATATGTGCGTGGGTACTATTTTCTCAATCTTGCCTGCAAAAAATGCAGTAACTCAAGCTGAAGATTTTATGCAAGCAGGCAACCAGCAAGTTGCTGCGGGTTATGTGCTCTATGGTCCATCCACCATGTTAGCGTTAACAGTCGGTGCAGGTACTGTGTTTTTCACTTTCGACCCTGAAACTCAACAATTCTTGCTCACTTCTGAAAATATTCAAGTAGCAGCAGATACCAAAGAATATGCAATTAACTCATCCAATCAACGTCACTGGGAGAATCCAGTAAAACGTTATATTGAAGAACTTCTTGCAGGCAAAATAGGTCCACGTGAGAAAGACTTCAACATGCGTTGGGTTGCGTGTATGGTTGGCGATATTCACCGTATTCTTTGCCGTAGTGGTATTTTCATGTATCCATACGACCTCAAAGATCCGAAAAAAGCAGGTCGCCTGCGTTTAATGTATGAAGCAAACCCAATGAGTATGTTAATTGAACAGGCTGGCGGTGCATCTACAACGGGTCGCGTTCGTATTTTAGACATTCAACCGACTGACCTACATCAACGTGTCCCTGTGATTATTGGTTCTAAAAACGAAGTCGATTTAGTGACTGGCTACCACAACTAATTTTTTAAAATGCGCATAACCATCTAACGCGTTATGCGCACGAGTCTCCCTCATGTCAATCGTTTTTCTTGAATCAAAAGACAACCCAAAGATTAAACATCTGCGTGGTTTAATCGAACAAAGTAGTTACCGTAAAAAGCAAGGTCAAACCGTGCTTGAAGGGACACACTTAGGCTTAGCTTGCGTTGAAAAAAAGAAGAAACTCAATTCTATTTTCACCACTGAAAATGCACTCGAACACCCTGATATTTGCGATATTTTAGATGAATATGAAGGTGCTGTTTTTGTCATTGCTGAAAGCCTGTATCGAGACTTAAGCACATTGGGGACCACTTTGCCCTTCTTGGCAGTTGTAGACTTACCAAGTTCAAGCCAAAGCGTAGACTTTAGCTTAGACACCCTGATTTTGGAAAATATTCAAGATCCAGGTAATGTCGGTACACTCCTCCGCTCCGCAGCTGCTGCAGGGATTAAACAAGTGATCTGCACCAAAGGCTCAGCATCACTTTGGTCGCCACGTGTATTACGCGCTGGTATGGGAGCGCATTTCTCGCTCAACACCTATGAAAACGTTGCCATCGAAGATATACTCGAGCGCTTTGAAATTCCAGTGTATGTCACCAGCTCACATCAAGCTGAAAGCCTGTATCAAAAAGATTTAACCCAAGCTTGTGTCTGGATCTTAGGTAACGAAGGTCAAGGTGTTTCTGATTTTGCTTTGGCCCATGCCCAAGCAGTTAGCATTCCACAACCAGGTGGTCAAGAGTCTCTTAATGTGGCAATTGCAGGTTCAATTTGTTTCTTTGAAATGGTACGACAGCGACTTTAAAATCGTTAAGTTATATTAATTAAAGTCGGTTCAGCTGAAAAAATAGATTACACTAGAAAAAATAATTAGTTGTGTTGTCAACCAAACCATTATTTCCAACGTTATAGGCACATGATCGAGGAAATAATGGTGGGTATCCAATGACAGGATTTTCCATCTCTATGGATTTAGCACCCAAACAGTCTAAAGCGCAAGATTCGAGTATTCTTAAGAGTACCGCTGAGTCTCGCCTGAAAAGCTTTATGCAAGAAGTGACTGGTCGTGCATTAGTGATGATGGAAAGTGCAACACAAAACCAACATGGCATTGCCATGGATTTGGTGCAAGAAGCCTTTATTTCTCTGCATAAGTCTTATGCAGATCGTTCTACGGAAGAATGGTATCCCCTGTTCTATACCATTTTAACCAACAAATTACAGGATTGGCGTCGTAAAGAAGCACGTCGAGCACAACCCTTTTCTTTCTTCAAAAAAGTCAGTCTTGATGATGACGATCTTGAAGTCAATGATGTAGTTGATGAAAGAGCGCTAAATCCATCAGACTTTTTAAGTCAAGCTGTTACTGCTGATGAAATTCAAGAAGCCATTGCGAGCCTTCCAGTTCGTCAACAGCAAGCATTTATGTTACGTGCATGGGAAGGTTTTGATACTACAACTACTGCACAAATCATGAATTGCTCTGAAGGCAGTGTTAAAACGCATTACCATCGTGCGATTCAAGGCTTACGCCAAGCTCTCGCACATTTGAATCCACATCTAGGAGGATCATCCGAATGAAAGATGATTTCTTAAAGCAAGTAACCTCCAAACTTGATGGACTCGCGCAGCACCACAAAAATAAACCCGTGGTGATGCAACATGTTCTTGATGATATTCAAGATCAAAAGTCCTCACGTTATGGCCTTTGGAAAATGTCTGGTTTTGCTTTAGCTGCGGCTATTGCAGGTTTCGTGGTTCTTCCAAACTCTGTAACTCTCGATGAAAAACCACACAACCAAGTAGTTTCGACTCCTAAACTTTCACCACAGATGGTTGAAGATTTAGAAATGTTATTGGTTTTAGGTGAGGACACCGTTCCACATGGCAGCTAAACGTGTCGCTTTTGCGCTTTGTACACTGGGTTTTTTACAAACCAGTTTTGCAGGTTTTGAACGTTTTTGGATTTTTTCCAAAGATGCGGATACGCAAGTATCTGAAACGTGGGAATCGCTATCTGAAGAAGAACAGCGTGCGTTAATTCAACGCTACCAGTCCCTCAAAGAACTCCCAGATGCGCAAAGTGCCGCACTTCAACAACGTATGGATTGGTTCACTCAGCTACCTGAGCAAGAAAAGCAGAAAATGCGTGATACATGGCAACAGATGAGCACCCAAGAGCGACGTGATTTAGGCATTCGCATGCAAAAAGCTGATGCAAATGAACGTGTAAACATTCGTAATGAATATATTAATAAATACATCAATAACCATAACAGCACACATTAAGTTCAGTCAAAACTTATGACCTACTGCTCTCAAGTTCATAAAAAATGCCTCAATTGAGGCATTTTTTATTTTAATTCTAAATTTTACGGCGTTGTCTTAACCACACCAATGACAATAACCCTATCACCCCTAAACCACCGATCGAACCGCCTCCACCGCCACTTGATTCTTTATTGGTATTTTTAGCAGTATTTTTAAAGTAGATCATCGCAGATTTAGACTCTTCAGCCTCAGCATCATAAATTACATATTCAATCTCATAGGGGAATGGGCTGAAATTATTGCGCACTTCAACTTCAATATTACCGCCATAACATACATATTTCTCATACTCTCCAGGACACGGTCCTGTACGCTCTGGTTTAATATTGATACCTGCATCTTGACGAACAATACGAATTGCAAGATTTTCACCATTAGCATCTTGGTAAAATGCTGGTCGCTGATATTCTGAAGCCACAGTGCTAACAGGGCCATCACCATCATCACTATCATTGGAAAGTGGGTTTATATTTAATTTTAATGTTCCACCGTAATTCAATGTGTATTCGTCTGTTTTGGCAATTGGTTGAATATTGCTAAATTCAGCCTTTAAAATTCCTGACGATGTTGTCTGTGTTGACTTACTCTGAACAGTATATTGACAATAGACATATTCAGAACTATTGGTAGGTTGACCATCTGTTCGATAAATCAGGATTTGTTTTAAATCATCTTTCCATTCACAACGCAGTGTTGGATCAGCCCTGAGTTTAGAAGTATCAAGGACACCACCTGTAGCACTGAGTGTTCCAACACCCAAAACCTTAGTTTCAATAATTGCATAATTATCTGTGTTTGGTTCTTTTAAAGCTGATGTTCCATCAGCAGAATTAATCACAGCTTCATCTTGAAGTATAAAAAGGAATGGATCGACATAAATCGCACGGTATTTTTGATCAGTTTTTGTCGCAGATAAAAGTGCTTTATAGCGTTGTAACTCCTCATTAAATTCAACTAGAAAGTCAGGGTTAGTATTTTTATTGGCAATTAAATCTTCTAATTCCTTAATATTATCTTCATAAGCTTGTAGACGCTCTACATGTGAGGTGTTTTTCAAATCGGTAATGTCTGCCGCCGCCAAGCGACGAAGTTCAACAGAACCAATATCGCAACTATTGGCATCTTCTGGAGCCAACATCAAGGTTCCATCAACAATACGATCTAAGCCACGCTGATCACTACTATTACAGTCTAATTTGCTGTTGGTATCTAACAAATCAATACCTCCCCCATTGACTTTCGGGAAGTACATTTGTCGAAATAAATTATACTTTGATGGTTCAGTTAATGAACTCAGTAAGCTAGACATAGCAACATTTTTAACATCAATATTGGTATCAACCGAATTACTTACAACCCTTGCACCTTCAGCGAACTCACACTGGCTTGTACTTGTATCAAAAGCGTTATAAGCAACTGTCACACCAGCATCATACTTATCCGACAAAGTCTGTGATCCTAAATAACGGCACGACTTGTATTGGTTATATGCAAGCACATTGTAATATAAAGATTTATCACCAGAATCATCATAATCCAGAACACCTGCTGCACTATTTTCCACAATGGTATTGTTTGAAAGGATAAAACTACTTTCTAGACTTAAATTATGTTCACGAGTATTGATGGCATAAATAATACTTCCGTTTGTAGGACTCGCAATGTTTTTTGCCACAGTATTATTACTCATGGCAACTTTAGGATTCCCGCAGAAGTCAAATGCACTGAGACTCGATGTCAATCCATTCGCAATAAAACTACTCGCCCTAAATTCTAGATTAGCCTTCACATCCAAAAGACCTGCATTGCACTGCATTGCAAGAATACTACCAACATTCGCCTGATTACCCTGCAATACACTGTTATTAACAGACAGTTGATGTTCCCCCGATCCAACTAAATATAATGCCCCACCTTTCTTAGCAGATTTTGAGTTTAAAATCTGACTATTGTTGAGGGTTAATGCTCCGCCAATAAGCAGAGCCCCACCTTCATCCGATGAGTAACCATTTTCTAAAACTACATTTTCAAGTGTTAGACTACTCTGTGTGATGGTGTTAAATAAACGTGATTTCCCAGCCGCATCAATTCGTGAGGTCAACTCACCTAGTGCTGGATACTTAAAACTAATTGGGCTTTTCTCACGATCTAAATATGGACTTTTTCCTAAAATCACAACCTTAGATTCAGGTGTGATTTCTTTATTCAACTTATATGTACCAGCCTTTAATTGAATATAATCTGTCTGACCAGAACCTGTATTTCCAGCTGTGCAGCCCCCATAAGCCTTGTTGAGACTCGCTGTTTTAATTGCCTCACGGAGTGAGCATTGATCCATGTTCACATTATCTTCATCTTCAAATGTATTGACATGAATGGTCTTATCTTCCGCTGCAATTAGAGCCATGCTCGCGACCACCACGGCTCCTAACAGTCCTTTCTTAAAATATTTCATGTTTGGCCTTTTCTTTTTATTTTCGACGCAGCAAAATTAATGCAAACAACCCGAGTAAGCTAAGAATTCCAGTGCTTCCTCCAGAGGTTTTAATTTTGTCACTTTCCATATGATTTTGTGGTTCTTGCACAATTTGAACATTCACTTCAATGAACGGAACATGCTCATCAAAGCGTGTTGTTGTGGTCACAAGTTGCAATCTAAAAATATCTGCACCATGCCATGATCCATTTGGCGTATAGGTGATATTCCCTTGCTCATCAATAACAACTTTGCCCTTGGAAACAGTTTGAGTCTGCTGTACACGCATACAACCCGGTTGCCATTCTTCACCATTAGGCGCTTTGACTGAGTTGAACAAGGTCGCACATTCAGTTTTAGACAATAAATCACTATCCCCTAGCAAATCTGCAACTGAAAGCTTAGCAACTTGGCCAGAGATTAAATCCTGACCAATCAGACTAATGCTGGTAGGGACTTCAATTTCAATTGCGCCTCGGTCACAGAAAGTATTATTACTATTCCTGTTTACGCCTCGTTGATCAGAGCTTTCACAACCAATCAGAGTATCGGTTGAGTTCACAACTACTTTACCTTTATTCACAATTGGTGAATCTAGCCAATGCATTTGACTCATTAAGATACGTGGGCGTATATAACCTAAAAATTTTTGATTAGGTACCTTATACGGACACAGTAAGCTATCCCCATCTTCAGACATCGTCTTACAATCGCCAACAACATCATTGCCTGCAATCAGAGGACCCGACCAAAACTCATTGGGATAGTAATTTACACCACTTCCACAATCCTCTTGTGTAACAAGATTATTCTGAAGCACGGCTTTAGCAACATTTCCAGCACAGTTTTCTGCAATTGTATTTTCAATGTTGCCAAGTACAATACTATTCGCCAAATAAGCCATGTTTGCAGTGGCATCAAAGTAAATACCTTTACTATTGCCAACGACAGTTAAATTGTTCAAAGCCATACCATCACGAACATTGACGACATAGCCTGTATTTTTGACAAAGGTACTACTGACAAGACGTGATGTTAATGTCAATAAGGTAGAATCTTCGTTAACAGTCGCATTATTTAAAGAATAAATATTGGCACTTGTACTGTTTGTTGTTTTATTTTCTTTGAAAACAGAATTAGATATGCGAAAAGAAGGTGCACCACCATATAATATTGCCCCTTGTAGCGCTTGGTTCTTCTCGACCAGACTCGAGCGAATCTCTACTATGCTTCGACTTATCCCATCAGCCAGCAAGGTTGCAACATTATAAATAGCACCGCCTTGCTCAGCAAAACCACCTGTTAATTTGACATATTCTAAACTTAAATATTCATTATTATAAATTAGCCCGCCCTGCCCAATACCACACTCCTGTTCACAGCCTTGCAAACTTACTTCTTTTAAATTCACACGAATTAAAGCGCTTTGATCATTATCAACTCGTAGAATATTATCTTGCCCATTCATTTTTAAAATGGCATTACTTACACCCTGAACAATCTCATCCCCAACAGAACTATCGTATGTAGTTCTCAGCGTCATATCTTTTTTTATGCTTAAGTGATTGTTTAGTAAATATGTTTTATTTTTTTCAAGCAAAATTGTTGAAATAGCATCTTTACCACCACAACCATAATATCCAGCTTCTGGCATGTCTTGATTAATATATTCGATAGCTTCGCGAAGTGAACATTCCGTGTCATTTTTGACAATATCTGCAGTGGTCGTGACCTTAATATTGTCTGAGTAGGCATGACTCGCCATCAATAGCGTAGCTACACCTATGCTCTTCTTGAGCATAACGATCTCCTTGCTTTTTATTTTATCTTTTCTTTTTATTCTTAGGTTGCATAATCCCTGCAACACCTAACAATTTTCCGTACTCTGTCACAGCTCGAACAATTTCTCAAGTAATATTATGATTTACCGATATTCGTCAATCAACGCATAAATCTGTCTTAAGTTTGCATTACTTAATTTGGTTTTCTCTCCCTTCAATAACTGAATCAACTGTTCCAAGCTTTGTAATAATATCGAGGTTTGATGCGGACCATGTGCAAGTAAATAATCAATAATTTGTTGATCCATATGAATCCCACGACGTGAAAGAACTGACATCACCAGTGTCGATCGGTCAGCATACAAACTACCATTTGGGACTTTCACACTCACCGCTTGGGTTAAACGTGACTGCAAATCAGGTAACTCAAGTTTTAACTCAATGGGAGCAACCCGAGAAGAGAACACCAACTGTCCACCTTCTTCATTGTTATAGTTGATTAGATGGAAAACTGCTTTTTGCCAATGTGGTACTCCACTAATGGCTTCAATATCATCTAAAGCGACCAGATCAAAACGTTCTAAAGAGGTAATTGCTTCAGTCGGAGCATCAAGCAACTCAAGCAATGAAACTTGAATTGCTGTTTTTCCAATTTCCAGATAGGAATCGCAAATTGCTGAGAGCAAATGACTTTTCCCTGAACCTGCACCACCATAGACATAGAAACGATTCATTAAACCCGCATGTAACTGACGAATTGCATCTATAACATGCCCCCACCCTGGCCCAGAAAAATCACTGATCCGAGCATCGAGTTGAGGTTCAATATCTAATTGCAATTGACGCATAGGGGGGTATTTGTCCTAAAGTTCTTTATGGTCGACTTGATCAATCTTACTTGAATTTTCAGATGCTTGCTGATCTTTTACCATCCGATTTTTTAATTCAATATCAACTTCAACCTGATCAGTTTCAATGCTAATTGAACCTGTTGTCGAATCTTGTGAAATAAGTGCTGGTGCTCCATACATAGGGCTATTTTCGTAAAACTCACGTGCATGTCTCAATAAAACCACAATCACAGCAGCTACAGGCAATGCAATCAACATCCCCAAAATTCCGCCCAACTGAGCACCTGCTAGAACCGCAAATACAACTGCCACTGGAGACAGTCCAATTTTATCGCCTAGCAAGAACGGTTGCAGGATATAGCCTTCTACAGCTTGACCAATCATAAAGACCACACCAACTAGCAGTAGCTGCATCCAGTCAATACCAAATTGGAATAAGCTTGCAATAACAGCCGCAATAATGCCAACAGCAAAACCTAGATAAGGAATAATACTACATAGGCCTGCGACCATACCGATAATTAAACCGACCTCAAGCCCAATAAGCTGTAAACCAACAGCATAGACCACACCCAAAAGCACCATCACCAAGAACTGACCTTTAACAAAAGCACCCAGTACGCTATGGCACTCTCTAACGATGACAAGTGTCCTTTGCTCGTAGGCTCTTGGAATCAGGCGACGGAAACTATCCAGCATGCGATCCCAATCTAATAGAAAATAGAATGCAATAATCGGAATCAGAACCACCGTACCGCCAATTTGAATAAAGTTCAAACCAGATTGCGCCAATTTAGCAATCATCGCTTGAATGCTGTCTGCACTATAATTGGTTTGTACGTATTCCATAATAGCCGCTGAAATTTGATCAACATCCAATTCCATAGGAACTAAATTAAAGCTGTCTGAAAGCCAAGGGAGGAATTTATAATTTGCCCAATGTATACCTGAAGGAATACTATTTTTGGCATACATTAACTGTTCCCAAATCAACGGAACCAAATACCAAAATGCTAATGTAATGACAACGCCAATACCGATAAAAACAGCACTGATAGATAGCCAACGCGGTAAACCAATTTTATGCAGTTTATCGACTAATGGGCTAAACAGATAAGCGACTAAAAATGCACCAATAAAAGGTAAAACGACAGGTTTGAGTAAATACAACACCCAGAGAATAAGTGCTATACCTGCCAAAATAAAGAAACGCTTCAGTGTACGATCTTGCATGCAATCTCGCCTTTTTCAGATTTAATCGTTATTGAGAAAAATATTTTAGTAAAGATAACATTTTAGCGCAGAAATAACATATGTGTTTCGTATATTCAGGTATAATCGCCCCGCGAATGCGGAGACTTCATTATGAGCAACTCAACTTCTACCCCAAACACTGGTTTAAGCTACAAAGATGCAGGTGTCGACATTGAAGCGGGCGACGCGTTAGTCGATCGTATTAAATCTGTCGCGAAGCGTACTACTCGTCCTGAAGTAATGGGCGGACTAGGTGGCTTCGGTGCACTTTGTAAAATCCCTAAAGGTTATGAAGAACCTGTTCTCGTATCAGGCACAGACGGTGTTGGTACAAAATTACGTTTAGCATTGAATTTGAACCGTCATGACACAATTGGTCAAGACTTGGTTGCAATGTGTGTAAACGATCTTCTTGTCTGTGGCGCTGAGCCATTATTCTTCCTTGACTACTACGCAACAGGTCACCTAAATGTTGATGTTGCAGCAAACGTAGTCACTGGTATTGGTGCAGGCTGTGAACTTGCTGGTTGTGCATTGGTTGGCGGTGAAACTGCTGAAATGCCTGGCATGTATGAAGGCGAAGATTATGACTTAGCCGGTTTCTGCGTAGGCGTGGTTGAGCAAAGCAAAATTATTGATGGCTCTAAAGTTAAAGCAGGTAATGTTTTAGTTGGTGTTGCATCTTCAGGTGCACACTCAAACGGTTACTCTCTACTTCGTAAAATCTTAGATGTTAAGAATATTGATTTAACTCAAATTGTTGATGGCCGCCCACTTGCCGATGCGGCAATGGAACCAACTCGTATTTATGTGAAGCCTATTCTTCAACTTTTAAAAGAAGTCGATGTTCATGCAATGGCACATATTACAGGTGGCGGTTTACCTGGTAACTTACCACGCGTATTACCAAATGGTGCTCAAGCTGTTGTCAATGAAGCATCTTGGGAATGGCCAGAATTGTTTAAACTTCTTCAACGTGAAGGTGGTGTTGAACAGTTTGAAATGTATCGCACATTTAACTGTGGCGTAGGTATGGTTTTAGTTGTCGATGCTGCTGACGCTGACAAAACAGTTAAATTACTGAATGAGCTTGGCGAAAAAGCATTCACCATGGGTCATATTGTAGACAATGCTGAGTCAGTTGAAGGCGCAGACGAAAAAATCCGTGTAGTTTTCGCTTAATTCGTATGATTAAAATTGCTGTTTTGGTTTCAGGAAATGGATCAAACCTTCAGGCTTTGATTGATGCCAACCTTTCAGGAAAAATTGTAGGCGTTATTTCCAACAAACCTGAAGCCTATGCGCTACAGCGTGCTGGAAATGCAGGTATTGCAACAGCAGTGATTGAACACAAGCAATATCCAAATCGTGAAGCTTTTGATGATGTTATGCATCAACAATTGCTCGATTGGGATGTTGATCTCGTGGTTCTTGCTGGCTTTATGCGTATTTTAAGTGAGAAATTTGTTAGTGCTTGGGAAGGGAAAATGATTAACATTCACCCTTCTCTTTTGCCGTATTACAAAGGGATGCATACTCATCAGCGCGTACTGAATACTGGTGATCAACTACATGGCTGTACCGTGCACTATGTGACGGCTGAACTTGATGCAGGTCAGGCTTTAGCACAAGGCGTTCTGAAAGTGAGTGTACATGATAATGCCGATTCACTAGCAAGCCGAGTACATGTGCTTGAACATGTCATTTACCCGCAAGTGGTGGAATGGATTTGTACAGGTACAATTCAGCATACCGAAAAGGCTGTGTTATATCGTGGTCAAATCATGCATGAACCTGTGCAATTTGCCAAGTTTCCATAAATTTTAAGATTAAAAAAACGCATCCTCGGATGCGTTTTTTTATGATGATTTCTAATGCTTTTCTAACAACTGATTAATTAATGGATTGATTTTCGATTCATTACTTTTATATTTCGTTGGATTTAACAACCCACCTGCATGTAATTTATATTCAGCAAAACCGAGCAATTGATCACCTTTATAAAGCCTTAATTCGGCTCTAGTTAATACCATTGAAAAGTCCCACTTTTGATAAGCCACATATTTCAAGACATAAACACATTCTAAAGGTTTAGTCCGATCATAAATTTGAGTTGAGATATGACGCGCTTCCAGACCATTTATAAGAATATTTTCAAAGTTAACCACAATAACTTGAGGATTATGTTCAATACAAATATGCGTTAAATCACGTTTATCAATATTATTCAAATGAGAGACTTGAGTGCTTGCGCATCCCAGTAACGGAAGTATGAAAAATAAAAAATAAATGGCTTTCTGCATTTATAATCCAAAAAATTACGCTGTTGAAATGAGCCTTTTAATGAGTGTCACCGTTTCTTGTGGTTTTTCCAATGGAAACATATGGCTTCCCTCAACCACTTGATAAGGTATTCCGAATTTCTTTTTCACCATTTGTGGAAAACCTGGACCAATAAATGGCCCTTTCTCAGCGATCAATAAATGCATGGGAACTTTTGGCTGAGCCTGTGGTAACCACCACAATGATGGATTTGTTCTAAAGATATGAACTTCATCCATCTTTGAAATGCTAAGCTCCACACCTCCACGCACACGATCTTCAGTTAACCCATGGTCGATATATGCTTGAAAGCAATCAGGATCAAAGTCTTTATAAAAACCTTTAGCGCCTAACAATTCTGCAGCCTGTTCACGGCTTTCCCAGTGATCCCTGCGTCGCAGTGATAACGCGGCTGGAGACATATTATCCACCACTTTGAGCCCCAGCATCTTCGCAAAGTGTAATGCAAACGAAGCTTTGCCCATAATTAATGGTGGATCAATCATAATGACTTGTTCAAACAATTCAGGACGCTGTAATGCGGCCTGAAAAGTAAGCACTGAACCTAAAGAGTGACCTAAACCAATCACCTTGCGCCCTTGTGCCTGCCGAACAATACTATCAATCACTTGTTGAGTTAAGCTTTTCCAATGGTTATCAATCGGATAGCTTTTATCTGGTCCCAATAGAGGCACATAAATCACATCGTACTGATCCGAGAGTAAGTCAAATAATTTCTGATAGACTTTTCCAGGCACGCCATTGGCGTGCGCAAAATGAATTAAAGGTTTCATTGTAACTTTGTCGTCTGTTCAGTTTGCATTTGGTTTGACAGTGATGACGCAAAACCTGCCCCCATAGACGCACCTAAACGCCCTAAAACAGAATCAAGTGGACTATGTACCACAGTATAATCCATTGCTTTATCTGTATTTAACTCACGTTTTAAAGTATGTAAGTTACCAATACGATCAGCAATGCCGAGTTTTACTGCCTGATCACCAGTCCAGAAAAGACCTGAAAAGAGCGCTGGATCATTCGATTTTAACTTTTTACCACGACCTTGTTTAACAGCATTAATAAAATGCTCATGTACATTATCAAGTACAGCTTGGACATGTGCGCGCTGCGCAGGATTAACAGGTTGGGTCATAGATAGCAAGGCTTTGTTTTGACCAGATGTCATAGTGCGGTCTTCAACACCCAGTTTTTGCATCAAGCCGGTTACACCATAGTTCGGCATAATCACACCAATTGAACCGACCAAACTTGATGGATTCACCAGAATCTCATCCGCAGCTGACGCAATATAATATGCACCTGACGCACCAGTATCACCAATCACTGCATACAACTTTTTGTCGCCATGTGTTTTCTTTAGGTATTGGATTTCTTGCCAAATTTCATCAGACTGAACAGGTGAACCACCCGGTGAATTAATATTTAAAACCACTGCTTGGCTTTGCTTATTTTCAAATGCTTTCTTTAATGATTTAATCGTGTCATTACTGTTCACGCTTTGCTCGTCTGCGGCAATTGTGCCCACAATATCAACCACAGCAATATGCTTAGATGCTGTTGCATCCGTACCACTGGTCGAACAACTCTTGGTCATCGCAATTAAAATAAACAAAAGATAGGCAAAAGTCAGAAACTTGAAAAAGATCCCCCAACGACGTGCACGACGTTGTTCTTCAACGGAAGCTAAAACCGCTTTTTCTAAAAGCTTCCATTCATTCCCTGTTGGCTGTTCGTGTGCAGGTTGTTGTTTCGGCATTTCATTTTCTGGTTTTGGTGGCCAATCGGACATATAACAATCCAAACTTGAATAAAATTGCCCTCATTATATACACTGATTTATACAAAACTGTCGAAACCATTCATTTTATCTTATAATATTTTTTGTTTTTATCCACGTACACTATATCGACTCTAAAGAATGACTAAACCACAAGAACAGAACTCGACTTATCGTCTACTCCGTTTTGCAAGTAAACAACCCATTAAATTTTCACGTTTTTTTGCTAGAGGTTTAGCGGGTTTAGTCAATCTTTTAAAAATTAGTAAAAATAATGATGCTCTCAGACTAAATCTGCAAATTGCTTTACCTGAACTCAGTCCAGAACAGCGCGAAATGATTGCGAAACAAGCAGTACGTAATGAACTCACCACTTATTTTGAGTTTTTTAGTATTTGGGGTTCCAGTAACCAAAAAAATATTGAACGCGTTCAAAAAGTACATGGCGAACATCTACTACACGAAGCCCTTGCTGCTAAAAAAGGTGTCGTCTTGATCGTTCCACATTTTGGGACATGGGAAATTATGAACACCTATGTTGCCCAATTTACCGAAATGACCATTATGTATAAACCAGTCAAAGATCCTGGGGCTGACTTATTTGTTCGTGAAGCACGTGGTCGGGAGGGTGCTCATCTTGTTCCTACAGATGAGTCTGGAGTTCGACAAATTTTTAAGGCGCTCAAACAAGGGGGAACAACCGTGATTCTGCCCGATCATACCCCCAAACAAGGCGGGGAAATGATTCCTTATTTTGGTTTTCCCCTAGCCTCAAGTAACCTGAGCGCCAAGCTGATTCAAAAAACCAAAGCCAAAGCTTTACTGCTGTATGCCATTCGTAATGACGATGGCTTTGACATGTACATTGAAGAAATGAGTGACGCGATTTATCAAGGTAGTGCCAATGATGGTACTTTAGTGATTCATCAAGCCATTGAGAACTTAGTCCATCGCCACCCAGAACATTACCACTGGACCTATAAACGCTTCAAAGCCAATTCGAAACTTAGGCCATTGTATAATCTGCCATTTAATGAGGCAGTGCTGCGTTTAGAGCAGTTACGTTTGGAACAACAGAATCATCCGATTGCAACCACGGTCGAGTCTGACGCTGTGTCGTCAACTCAATAAGTCCTGTAGACCTCGCAGTAAAACGTATACTACCGTGCCCTGCTGTAGTCAAAAGTGGAATATTGAGTGCTTTCAAGCGTGCTTGCGTTATTCTACTCGGATGCCCATAACGATTATGAAAACCTGCTGAAGCAACCGCCAGTTTTGGTTGATAATACTTTAAAAATGCATAAGCTGAACTATGACGACTACCGTGATGCCCCAAGATCAGGACATCAACTTTTAAGTCAGGATAATCCTGCAATAATTGAAACTCGGTTTGCCAGCCAGCATCGCCCATAATCAAAAAATTCTGATAAGGCTGTACATTTTTCACCTGTATATAAACTACACAAGATAGCTCATTTTGCTGATACGGTACTTGTGCCAATTGACTGGCTTTTGGTGATAAAATTTTGATCTCAACGTGTTCAGACCAATGCCAAATCTGCCCTTGTTTACAATAATCAAAACGAGACTTGCTAGCTACATCCAATTGCTGATTGGAATAGACTTGATTGATCGACAACTCATTTTTTAATGTGGTATAGCTTCCACTATGATCTTGATCCAAATGCGTAAGTATCAATGGATCTAATTCACTCACACCTTGTTTCGATAGAA
The DNA here is from genome assembly GCF_003231195.1 of Acinetobacter sp. WCHAc060042. Lineage (NCBI taxonomy): Bacteria > Pseudomonadati > Pseudomonadota > Gammaproteobacteria > Moraxellales > Moraxellaceae > Acinetobacter > Acinetobacter sp. WCHAc060042. Next base: position 56,748 of record NZ_QKVN01000011.1, on the reverse strand, counting down.
ATGGCTGAATCACCTGCTTAGCAATACTAAACTTCGTTTCATCATAGGAGCCTCCGACGTCAATCATGGCATGCTGTTGATCATCCTGCATATACACCGCCTGCCCCTGACCGACATCAAGTACAATTAATTCAAAAGGATGCTGCTTTGCACTCAGCCCAAGTAGCGGAAAAACACTCAATACTACCCATGTTTTGGGTAAAGTCGACTTGGGCATAAAAATAATGCTGAGTACCACAATGAGCAAAATTATCTGCCAAACGTTAAGTGCAACCGACAACAATTTGATCGGAAGCATGGCATCTAACAAGTGGAGTATGCTCAATAAAAATAGCAATACCCAATCTGCCAACTGAAACAAAAGACTACTCAGCGGTTCAAAAACATAAAAGGTAAAAGCAGCCAAAACATCCAATGGCACAACCACTAAGCCAATCAAAGGAATGGCCACAAGGTTACTGATAGGACTAATCCAAGAGACTTGTTTAAAGAAAATGATAACCAAAGGCAAAAGTGCGACAAAGATTTTCCACTGCGACTCTATCAACAGTTTGAGCGCGAATATAAGTTGCTGTTGCCACGTTTGGGAGCGACTCAAATCAAACCGAAGGGTGGTTTGATAAATGCGTAAAAGTACAAAACATGCCCCATAGGACAGCCAAAAAGCAGCTGATAGAATCGAAAAAGGATCAAACAATAAAAGAAGTGATGCACTCAATAAGAGCAACGTCAAAGCTGAAATTTTCTGCCTAAGCCAAACCAACGCTGTTAAACAGAAACAACTGAGTAAAGTCCGCATTGCAGGAATCTCAAAACCAACAAAGGCACAATACAGCAACACACAGAGGAAAAATGGCAATAGCAATAAATATGGACGTGGTACTATAAGAAAAATACGTGAGTAAAATCGGTTGACTCCTTTTTGTAAGAGCCAGCAAAACATCACAGCAAAGATGAGTACATGCGGTCCTGAAATTGCCAACAAATGACTAATACCAAAACGTTGAAAGAATATTGTTGTTTCTTTATCTAAGAAACTTTCATCCCCTGTCAGGAGCGCTAAAATTAAGCCCTTATAACTTAAGGGCTGTATATAAATAAAGTTGCGTATCTTTAAACGCTGTCGCTCTATACCTAACTGGAGTTGCTTGAAGATAGTTTGCTGCTTTCTTAAATGACTGGCATAGCCTAACCCGTAAATTTCTGCCTCAGATAAGGGTTGTATTTGCTTGAGCTTGAAACCAGACATAAGATTACGTTGCAGATACCACTGCTCAAGATCGAATACACCTTGCACTGCATAACTATGTGCAGGACGTATTTCCCCAGTCAGTCGGTAGTATTTCCCAAGTTCCAACACCGCTTGCTGATCCGATATCCTTTTTTGAAAACTTAACCACTGCACCGGTTGCTCGTGTCGGTTCAAGACCTGTATTTCTTGCTGAATGGTCTCACTACCCAGTTGGTTAATCTTTGCAATATAAACAATGACTTTAGTATCTTCCACTCTGGTTTCTTTATAGGCTAGACGTTGCTGCAAAGCCGATTGCGCATAATGATATCCTGCAGTTAAAAACAACATGAAATAAATTAATCCGCATATAAACTGTAAAATAAGCGCGGGTTTATGCTTAAAAAGAAAAAACTGTAAAGGTAAAAGTCCGATGACCAAAATCAATGCTGGGTAAAAAAGATGATTTAGGATGGGGACGCTCTGCCCCATTAATGCAATTCCTAAAATCCAAGCAACAGCATATAAAAGCTTCATTTTTTATTCAGTTATTGTTTTTATTGGCGCCATAATAAAGCCCACCGAAGTGGGCTTCAATAGATAGTGGCTTTATCTCATATTTTTGTCGGCACTCAGCCTAATCATTGACCCAAAGACCATCTTGCATATGCAAAATAGAATCAGCCGACTGAGCCAGTTGCTCATCATGCGTCACGATCAACATCGCCATATTGAATTCCTGACGTAAATCCATCAGCAACTCAAAAATTTTACTTGCTGTTTTCCGATCTAAATTACCTGTCGGTTCATCTGCCATCATCAAGGCAGGCTTAGCCACCAATGCTCGCGCCAAAGCAACGCGTTGACGTTCCCCACCTGAAAGCTCACCTGGTTTATGGGTTAAACGATGCGTCAATCCTACACGTTCAAGCAAGTATTCAGCCTGTTTTTGCACATCTTTAAAGTTGGTGCCTTGGCGTAACATCAGCGGCATGGCCACATTTTCTAAAGCCGTAAACTCAGGCAACAGATGATGGAACTGGTAAACAAAACCTAAGTGTTGATTACGTAAATAGCCACGCTCAGCTTCATTCAAACTGTCAAAACGACTACCCTGTAAAAAAACCTGTCCAGAGCTCGGACGGTCTAAACCGCCCAATACATGTAACAACGTACTTTTACCCGAACCACTCGACCCCACAATTGAGACAAATTCGCCTGCTTTGACTTGTAGAGAGAGACCTTTAATCACTTCAACGGTCGACTTACCATCGGTAAAGTGCTTTTCAATATTTTGTGCTTCTAAAACAATTTTACTCATAGCGTAATGCCTCCGCAGGTTGGATTTTTGCAGCACGCATTGCAGGATAAATTGTTGCAAGGAAACTTAAAATTAAAGACAGGGACACAATGGTTAATACATCTTGCCATCTTAAATACGAAGGTAAGTAATTAATAAAATAAGCATCAAATAAATGAAGTCCCATTACATTGTTTAGCCAACCCACCAAGCTACTAATACTTGAAGCGAAAACAATACCGAGAATCGCACCAGATACTGTACCAATCACACCAATAATCGTACCCTGAACCATAAAAATACGAGTAATAGTTGCTGGAGAAGCCCCAAGAGTTCGTAATATAGCAATATCCGATTTTTTATCGGTGACAACCATCACCAAGGACGACACAATATTAAATGCAGCCACCAAGACAATCAGGAACAGTAATAAGCTCACCATCGCTTTTTCCATTTGGATCGCACTAAATAAGTTGCCGTGAGTATAGGTCCAATTTGAGGCATAAAAACCGCTTGGCAGATCCATGACAATTTCATCTGCCACTTTCGGAGCAACAAAAATATCATCTAGTTTCAAGCGAATACCTTGTGCACCGTCAGGTAAGCGCAGCAAAGTTGATGCATCATTAAGAGCAATGTAGCCCATCATCGAATCAACCTCAGCACCAATGCTGAAAATCCCCACAATTTTGAAACGCTTAAAACGTGGTACGACACCCGCTGGTGATGGTGTTGCCTCAGGTAAAACCAAAGTCACACTGTCATTTAAACCTAAACCTAAGGCATCGGTCATTTGTTTGCCTAAAACAATACCAAACTCACCTTTTTTGAGCTTATCAATACCCCCTTCAACCATGTGATCTTGGATAATCGAAACCTTTTTTTCATACTCAGGTTCAATTCCCGTGACCATGATTCCAGCCACTTGGCCTTGTGCAGTCAGCATCCCCTGCAATTGAGTAAAAGGTGCCACACCCGTGACATGCTCTTTTGTTTCAATTTTTTTTGCAAGTTCGGGCCAATTTGTTAAAATTTGTGTTGAAGAAACAGTGGCTTGAGGTATCATTCCAAGTACACGAGTTTTCAATTCTCGGTCAAAACCATTCATTACAGATAACACTGTAATGAGTACTGCCACACCCAGTGTCAGACCGATCATCGAAACCAGTGCAATAAAAGAAATAAAGTGGTTGCTACGCCGTGCGCGAGTATATCTCAACCCTATATACAGCGAGATTGGTTTAAACATACCATCTAGTCCGAGGTCATAATTATGGAAAGTTTACAGCATCAAAACGTTCAAACTGAACGTCGTGTGATGTCTCGAATCGACGCGGCCTTGAGAATTAACTATCAGATTATTTCTGATGATGTTGCCCTTAATGACCCTTACGATCCTAATTTTGTTTTGCCACGCTATTTTCTACTACTCGCAGAATTAGATCAATTTGATCATGCCCTAAACTACGAATTAGAACAATTATCTGAAAAAGATCAACAAATTGCTCGAATATTATCCCTATTTAATCAAAAATTAAACCTGATCACGGGATCTTTGTACGACACGATTGTACAAACCATGTTACCTACACCTGAGCATGTCAACTTTTCAGAAAGTGGTTTAAGCTTTTACAGTGACAAGCAAATTCAAGATGGTACCTATATACATCTGACTTTGAGCCATCCCGAAAACTTCTTCCATATTGCAGCCATTGCGCAAGTGGTATATAGCAACGCAGAAGAAAATGATAAGTATCGCACGGGTGCATACTTTATTACCTTGCACCCGCAAGATCGTTCGAAACTCGCAGACTGTATTTCATTAAGCTTAGAAGATCATTAAAAAGCCAAAAACTCGGACTAGTTTGGACTTTTTAATTTTTGGGCAAGTTTGCGACTTGCCTGAAGATCTTTATAAAAATAGACAAATAAGCCAGATAGCAATACCGCTGCGCCCAAGAGGACTAACATCGACAGTTTTTCGTGGTTGAGTACTGCACCAATAAATAAAGCAATCATCGGCGTCATGACTGTTGTCAATGACAACGTTGTCGGCTGAATTTTTTGTACCAAATTAAAATAACAGAACATTGCAATCAATGACGCCATAATGACGGTATAAAGTAGTGCCAAACAAGTTTTCAAATCGGGCATTTGCTGCGGTGCATACTGCCAAATAAATGGCACGATACATATTGCTGCTACGGTTGAAACCAAGATTGACCCCGTTGCTTGTGCAACAGGTTCGATATTTGCATTGACTTTTTTCACCCAGAAAATAGAGGCTGCATAAGAAAATACACTGAGTAGCATCAGCCCAATCCCAAAGGGATGCACATGCTGTGTATTTCCAGCAAGACAAATAATGGCCAATCCCACCAATGCAATACACATCCCGAGCCACTGCATTGCGCTCAAATAGGTCTTAAAGTAAAAACGTCCGATCAGCCCTGCCATAATGGGTGCTAAGCCAAACATTAAGGCAATCATGCCTGAACTAATATAATTGGTTGCGACATAGGTAAAAAACTGCGAGCCGATCAAGCTAAAAGAACCAGCTAAATAACTATGCCACGCATCTTTGTTGGTCGGGAACTGACGCTTTAGAACCAATAACAAACAAATCGCCAAAGGTAGTGCAATAAAAAATCGCAATACCAACGCCCACAGCATATGTAAATCGGTCACACTCCACACAATCGCTAAAGGCGTTGTAGACCAAATAAAAACCAGTAATCCATAGGTTGCCATCAAATTGGCTTTAGAAGACATAATCGGCTCGATGCTAGATAGCTGTTTTACGTTTTTGCTTTTGGATGGTTTGATCTAAAGAACTGGAGAACTCTCGTTTATCTCGTTCGGAAATGGGGGGAGGACCACCTGTTTGAACACCTGCCCCACGTAAGGTATCCATAAAGTCCCGTAAATGCAGTCGCGCTTTGACATTTGCAGTGGTGTAAATTTCACCACGAGGATGAATCGCAACCCCTCCTTTTTCAATCACTTGTGCGGCAAGCGGAATATCCTGAGTAATCACAATATCGTTGGCTTGCATGCGATCAACAATTTCTTGATCAGCCGCATCTGCCCCGCTCATCACCTGAATCGAATTAATACGGATGGATGGCGTAATCCCAACATTTTGGTTTGCCACGAAAGTGACTTCAAGCTGATAACGATCTGAAGCACGTAAAATCACTTCACGTAAGATTTTAGGTAATGCATCAGCATCCACCCACAGTTTAAATGGCAACACTTTGCATCCACGAACAAAAGAAACTGTCTTAGTCTAACAAACTCAGTGCGTTAGATTAATAGATAAAACCGCTCAAAATGACAGTGTTAACCATCGCCAAATACTTTTAAAGTATAATTCATCATGACTGTGGCAGGATTTAAAAGCCAAATTCAAGCCATATCTATGTGCTTTTTCATGATTCTTCAGTAAAAATATAATAAAGGACTTGAAATATAGAAATAACCCTCGATTTAATAGGGATATATCACCTCATTCAATCGTGCATATGAACAATCAAAATAGTCCAGAAATAATCACCATTGATGACCAAAACTTTGGTAGCCACGTCGAACATTGGAATTTACTCACAGATCACCCTGCACAAGATGTACCCAAATGGTTAGGTTTAGCTTTAAATGCGCCGATTATGCCAATGGGGTTGTGCCAAACTGAACAGGATATGGATGCAAACTGTTGGTTAATCCAAGGACCAAGTCAAGCTGTTGTTCAGCTTACACAAGTGATTGCAGTTGAAAATAATAAGCCTACAGCAGTAAAAACTGCATTCCCAAGTTTCAATAGCCCCTACAAAGTTCCTGTTGTGGTTGAACGTATCATCCGCTGTCAATCAAACACGCAAGCTGTTCTACGCCTAAATTTAGGTAATAACAGCATTGTATATGCTTACGATAGTCTGTATAGCGTGAATCATGGCCAATACCAAAAAGACCAAACCTATGTTGCACAACTCAATGCATGGGCATATGAGCTAGAGGCTGTTGCAGAACATGAACAACTTGTCGTTGATGATCCCGCATCCATTAAACACCATCGCGCACTAAACGATATTTTAGCAGCAAACAATGGTATTGCCCCTGCCAACCTCCAAGAGCAAATTGACGCATGGGAACCAAAGTCAGATGACGATAAAGAACCTGTGACTGTAGATTTTTCAAAGATGGTTGCCTATTTATATGGTGAAAAGATTGGTCAGGAAGATGAAGCATGGTTTCAAGGCAATATTGTGGGTAAAACTAGCATGCAATTTATGGAGCAAGACTACACGTTGCTTGACGTTGCCTTAATTCATGAAGAAGACCAAGCTGCAACCTTGATCCGTATTGCCACTAAAAACCCAACTTATGCACAGTTCAATATTGGGCAATACATCCGTGGTAACATTTGGATTCAAGCCAATATTTATTCATCAAATCAATAATTTAAACAAAAATCCAACTCAGATTGCAAAGCAATTTGCATCAACTGAGTTGGATTTTTTTATTTTTATAGCTCACTTTTATTTTAATTTAAATTCATTTGTATAAAACTTATCCACATTTTATATTAATTCCATCTATTTTAAATTCATTTTAAAACCCATTTATCCACAGTTTTAAATTCATTATTTTTATTTAATTTATATATTCAAAACTTATGAGTTCTATGACTTTCATATAGTTAGCTCTTGCCAGAAGCAGACTTTGATATAATTTTTAGATAAAACTAAAAAAATTAATAATGATGTATAATCGGCTTTGATTATTTTTATTTAGTACTTTATTTAATCATTTTTTTATGTTAAAAATATAAACATGCAATAGGATTTAAACGATAATTAAATCGGAATAAAACTTCCATGAAAATTATGCAAGAAGAAAATATACAGCATGTTGAACATCAATTAGAAAAGCGCTATCAGCTTGATGCTTATTCGTGCATGTTCTTTGTGTTAGGCATGATGATTTCTGCCTACTTCTTACATCAATTCATTTTGTAATTGATGTGACCTTCGCAGCCCCATTCAAAGAAGCCAACGATTGTTGGTTTTTTTACGTCTAAAATAGCCAAAACAAAGTCATCTAAACTTTTTTTCTTCTACCGCGCTTAGCTGTGTGGTCTTTTATGCGCTTTATATAATATTGTTCAGTAAATATTTGCCCAAAATACTCAACAGGCTGTTCACTCATATAAACAAAACCATATTGCTCATACAATTTTTTTGCAGCCTGATATGGTTGCTCAAGCCACGTTTCCACCGCCTGAAAGTCATGTAACTCACAAAATTGCATTGCATGTGACATAAGCCGTTGACCTATGCCCTGTCCGCGCCAAATATCATCCACCATCAACCACCGAAGTTGAGCATTGGCATTGCCTAAGTTTTCTGCATCAATCGCAACACAGCCCACAATACGATTTTGATGTAAAGCAAACCAAATTTCATTACGCGCCTGATCTAAGCGGCCAATAAAATCAGCTAACTCGCGTGCAAACTGAATTTCAATCACATCATGTGATGTGCTATTCATTCGATAAAACTGGCGCAACATATCAATCAGCCGGGCAACACAGCCTGTTTGATAGCCAGAGACAATTTGAATATTGGTAGTATGTATTCCAGTTGCTGAGATGCGAAAGTTTTTCAGTGTTTCAAGATACAGGGCTAAACCCTGCAAAATCAGTTGCTGTCCATGTTCATCTAAATTTTGTAATGCCGCACTGATCTGACTTTGATCAGCTCTATGAATATGGTGAACTGTACTGAGCCCCTGCTCAGTTAAGCAAACTAACTTGACACGTCCATCTTCGCTACTACTGAATTCCTCAATTTCACCCGTTTGTTTTAACTTGGCTAACATTCGGCTCACACTTGATTTGTCCAAACCCAAGTGTTCCACCAAAGAAACTGCACTCAGTTGCCCTTGTTGCTCTAAACAAAGTAAACATTGCACTGACGATGATGACAATACTTGATCTAAACCATTCTGTAGACGACCATACTCACGAACCAATTGCTGAGTAGACTGACGAATGTGATCAATTGGACTAATCGGCGTTCGACTCATAACGTTAGCCAACTTTAGTGTACATATCCAGCATATTTACATACTCATAAAAACTAAACAATAGATAACAAAATATTTTAGATATAAAAAAACCTGCGAGCCTAAACTCGCAGGTTTTTGAAAAATATTATAAAAATTAGAACAAGCGATTCATACCGTTTAAAGTTGCAACCCGGTAAGCTTCCGCCATAGTTGGATAGTTGAATGTGGTTTCCACAAAATATTTGATGGTATTATTTGGACTATTCATCACAGCTTGACCAATGTGAATAATTTCCGAAGCGTTGTTACCGAAGCAATGTACACCCAGCACTTCCAAAGTTTCTCGGTGGAACAGAATTTTCAATTCACCCACCGTGTCACCCGTAATTTGTGCACGTGCCAAGTGACGGAATGAAGCCTGACCCACTTCATACGGAATTTTTTCTTCAGTTAACTCTTGTTCAGTTTTACCAATCGAAGAAATTTCTGGAATGGTATAAATCCCTGTCGGAATATCAACAACAGGTTCAACGCCTTCCTCACCGCTCATATTTGCACCCGCACAACGACCTTGGTCGTATGCAGCAGAAGCCAGTGAAGGCCAGCCAATCACATCACCTGCAGCATAAATATTTTCTACTTCGGTTTGGTACTGATCATTCACCGTAATCTGACCACGACTGTTTGGTGTAATGCCAACATTTTCCAAACCTAAGCCATCCGTATTTCCAGAGCGGCCGTTACACCATAAAATGGCATCGGCTTTAATTTTCTTACCGCTTTGCAAATGCAGTACCACGTGATCATCATAGGTTTCAAGATGATCAATCTGCTCATTATGGCGAATCAAAACACCTTGTTGGCGTAAGTGATAAGATAACGCATCTGAAATTTCATCATCAAGATAACTCAGCAGTTTGTGCTGTGTGTTTATCAAGTCAACTTTGTGATCTAGCCCAATAAAAATAGACGCGTATTCACAACCAATGACACCTGCACCATAAATAATGATTTTTTGGATGGAATAATCAAGATCTAAAATTTTGTCTGAATCGAATACACGCGGATGGTTAAAATCAAGCGCCGCAGGACGATATGGACGACTACCCGTTGCAATTACGATTTGTTTACATAGGATCGTTTCTTTAATGCCTTCAGGGCTAAACACTAAAACTGTATTTTGGTCTTGGACATAGGCGCGACCATGGAAAATATCAATTTTGTTACGGTCATAAAAACGTGAATGCGTATCTACTTGTTGTTGAATCACTTTATGTGCATTTTGAAGCACTTGCTTCATGGTAAACTGACGCCAGTCGCCCATTTTTTTAAACATTGGATCACGACGATAGCGAATAATGCTCGATACCGTTTGACGTAAAGCCTTACTTGGAATGGTCCCCACGTGGGTACAGTTACCACCGAGCTGCTCACGTACATCCACAATCGCAACACGCTTTCCAGATTTGGCAAGTTTCATTGCCGCGCCTTCACCCGCAGGGCCTGAACCTAGAACGACCGCATCGTACTTAACGAAAGTTCCACCAACGACCTCTTTTTTACGTGGCATTCAACGCTCCTTCTTCAAAAAACTTATTACTTATCTTGGGCATATTATGACGTAATTGCAGGCAATTTGCTGTATTTAGCTTACATATATTAAGTGATAACCACATTTAGTAAATGAATAGTATTTCTGCCCTATCAATTCGCATTTCCGCTATACTAAGAACTGCTATTTTTAGCATCTCCCCCGTCAAAAACAGTGGAATAGTTGAATATGTCTGAAAACCGTAAACCTGAGCAGGGTATCAAACTTCGTGGCGCAGAAAAGGTCGCGCGTATACCTGTAAAAGTTATTCCTACGGTTGAAACGCCACGCAAGCCGGATTGGATTCGCGTTAAAATGGCAGCACCCGAAGAAGTGCAACGCATTAAATCAACCCTACGTGAACAAAAACTACATACCGTTTGTGAAGAAGCAGCATGTCCAAACCTACCTGAATGTTTTGGTGGGGGTACTGCAACCTTTATGATTATGGGTGACATTTGTACACGTCGTTGTCCTTTCTGCGACGTGGCACATGGTCGTCCTAACGCACTTGACGCAGACGAACCACGTCACATGGCTGAAACGATTTCAAACTTAGGTCTAAAATATGCCGTGATCACTTCTGTAGACCGTGATGACTTACTTGACGGTGGTGCACAACACTTTGTTGATTGTATTAAAGAAGCACGTGCATTAAGCCCGAATACTTTACTTGAGATTTTAGTCCCTGACTTCCGTGGTCGTATGGACATTGCGCTTCGCATTATGACCGAGTGTCCACCTGATGTTTTCAACCACAACATTGAAACGGTGCCACGTTTATACAAAGCAATGCGTCCAGGTTCAGACTACCAACACTCTTTAAATCTGTTGAAAATGTTTAAAGAATACTGCCCTGACGTTCCAACCAAATGTGGTTTGATGGTCGGTATTGGTGAAACTGAAGAAGAAGTCATTTCACTTTTAGATGACTTGCATGCACACGGCGTTGACTATGTAACGATTGGTCAGTATTTACAGCCTTCAAAAGAGCATGCGCCGATTGACCGCTTTGTTACACCAGAAGAATTTGAACGTTACACTGCACATGGTCAAAAGCTAGGCTTTAGAAATATTTGGGCAGCACCAATGGTTCGCTCAAGTTACTTCGCTGACCGTCAATACTATGGCGAACCTGTACCAGCAGTACGTCGCAAAGTAGACCCTGCGAAAAAGATTGCCGTTCAAACGATTGAAGCTTAATTTCCTGTGGTGTTAAACAGTTAAATGCAAAAATTAAAAGCCCTCATATGAGGGCTTTTTTTATTACAGACTTCGTTCTTTATATTTTTCAATTACGTATTCATACATTTCTAACACAGTCATTGCTCAAAAAACACCCTAAGCTAATTCAAAGTCTAAAATAATTGTATTACTACACATCAGATCAAATTCATTTTATTACACCTTTTTAGTCTACGTTTTGCCCTATTTTCCGCGAAATTTTATAAAACGTATGACTCACCTCACGGTGTAAACAACGGGAGGTTTCAATGGTTTTCATTTTCGCCATTCTGCTTTTAATCTGTACCCTCTGGGCTGTTTTTTATTTTGAAGTCAGTCGCCTTATTGGTGCTGCAATGGTTATTTTTGCATCCCTCTTCACTGCTATTTTTATTAATCCGTGGTCACTACTTCTAGGTCTACCCTTAATTATTCTCAGCCTGATTGTGGTTATTGATCCATTACGCAAGTCCTTAATCACGCAACCTGCCTATAAAGCTTTAGCCAAAGCCATGCCGAGTATGAGCAGTACCGAACGCGAAGCATTGGATGCAGGCACCAGTTGGTGGGAAAAAGAATTATTTATGGGTGCGCCTGACTGGAAAAAATTTGATGGTTATGTCTACCCAACTTTGTCTGCTGAGGAGCAATCCTTCTTAGATCATGAAGTTGAACACCTTTGCGGTTTACTCAATGAATGGGAAATTCATCACCACTTAAAAGATCTTCCTGTTGAAGCATGGCAATACATCAAAGAACAAGGCTTTTTGGGTTTAATTATTCCCAAAGAATACGGTGGTCGTGCGTTTAGCTCCTTTGCCCAAAGTCGCATCATGAGCAAAATTTCTTCACGCTCACTGACCACTGCCGTCAGTTGTATGGTGCCCAACTCTCTAGGTCCAGGTGAATTGCTTTTACATTATGGAACTGAGGAACAAAAACAACGCTATCTACCGGGACTCGCCAAAGGTGAAGAAATCCCCTGCTTTGGTTTAACCAGTCCCGAGGCTGGTTCAGACGCAGGTGCAATACCTGATACAGGCGTGGTCTGTTATGGCATGTTTGAAGGCCGAGAAATACTCGGTTTACGTATGAACTTTTCAAAACGCTGGATTACTCTGGCACCTATTGCAACTGTGATTGGTCTCGCTTTTAAACTTTATGACCCTGATGGACTCTTAGGCGATGCAAGCAAAACTGAATACGGTATCACCTGCGCCTTATTACCTGCCAGCCATGCAGGTGTCCAAGTCGGTGCACGCCATAATCCTGGTTCCCCTTTTATGAATGGAACGGTCGATGGACAAGATGTTTTTATCCCACTCGATTGGATTATTGGTGGGGTAGAAAATGCAGGTAAAGGTTGGCGCATGCTGATGGAGTGCTTAGCCGTAGGTCGCGGTATTTCCCTACCTGCGCTCTCCACTGCTTCTGCTGAAATGGCCTATTTAAGCATCGGTGCTTTTGCCAAAGTCCGCCAACAGTTTAAAATTTCTGTGGGACATTTTGAAGGTGTGCAAGAAGCCACCAGTGATATTGCCAGCGGTGCGTATATGTTAGAAGCTTTTCGCTATATGGTGACCTGTGGTTTAAATGAAGGTGGAAAACCTGCTGTAATGACAGCTATGGCCAAATACTATGCCACTGAAACCATGCGTAAAATTGTCAATCACGGCATGGATGTCGTTGGTGGACGGGCTGTGCAAATGGGGCCACGCAATTTTTTAGCACTGAATTATCAAGCCATCCCCATTTCGATTACTGTTGAAGGGGCCAATATTTTAAGCCGTTCTTTAATGATCTTTGGTCAAGGTTCTATGCGCTGTCATCCTTATTTATATGAAGAGCTGCAACTCCTTCAAGCAGAAGATACAAAAACCGCTTTAGCGCCTTTCGACACGCTACTTTTTAAACATTTGGCTTATACCTTTAACCGAACAGCACGTTCATTCAGTTATGGCATGTTCGGTGGTCCTTCAGATGCTTCCGCACAGACAGATGATTTCTCACGTCCTTTTTACAAAACCATTAACCGTTTCAGTGCCAACTTCGCTTTAACCGCAGACCTTTGTTTAGGCTTACTTGCAGGTGATATTAAGCGCAAAGAAATGCTTTCAGGGCGTTTAGCCGACATTCATGCTTATTTATTTATCGCGACTGCTATTTTGAAGTTTTATGAAAAAGGACAACGTAGTGAGGTGGAACAACAACATGCTCAACTAGCTTTAGAAAAAGCATTCGTGCAAATTCAGGATGCATTTGATGGGCTACTTGCAAACTTTCCTATACGAGCCGCAGCTCGCATAGTCAAATTCATCTGTTTCCCTTTTGGTCGTGTTGCCCAACAACCAAGTGACCAGCTAAAAACGCAATTAGGACTTGCTATCATGGAAAATAACCCGTTCCGTGAACAACTGAAGCAGCATGTTTTTTACAATACCAATCCCGATGATGTCTTTGGGCGTATGGAAAATGCGTTCCAAGCAGCACTAAAGATTGATCCGCTGTGGACGAAGTTTAAAAAAGCGGAGTCCAAAGGACAATTTGAAGGCTTAGATTTTGAATCACATATTCAACATGCGCTTGAAACAGGATTCATCAGCTCTGAGGAAGCGGATCAGTTGCTTCATTACAACACTCAACGCTTCGATAGTATGCTCACCGATATTTTCGACCATAAACTTGAACAAACACTCTCTTTAAATAACCCCTACCACACCAAAATTTCAGATATTAGACTCTAATCGTCTTATTGGTTTTATGGAATTGCTAAAAAATAAAAGTTCGTTTACGGGCTTTTATTTTATCCACACAATATAAACCATGACATCGAAGCAAAGTTTTAAATCCAATAGACGTTTAAACGGTAATAGAACTCTTCCACTTCCAAACGGACTTGATATCCCAATTGGGTGAGTTCTGCTGAAAAACGGCGAATATCCTGTAAAGGTAAATGTTTTGGCAGCACTGTAAATACCGCAGTATTTCCCTGTTTGGCACTTTCTTCAATCAATGAGGCCAAACGTAATTTGTAGATCTCAATATCTAAATACGCTTGGTTAGACATAATTTTTGCTTGTTCAGCATTAATAAAAGCAGCCATTCCTTTCCTCAAATTACATCATTGTATAGGCAATGAAAATAACGCAGAAACAAATACTCAATCAGATGATTTAGTAACGCCATGTAGCCTTTTCGGCTAAAAAAAATCTTCAAAATTTAATAAATTTAATATTCTTCTACCGTTGCTTTAAATCTTACTCATTTAGAGGCTCACCAAACATTACAGAAAAAATAAATAAAATTACCATCTATTTAATTTAAATAATAATTGTTATCATTTGCAACACTATTTACTAAAGCACCAACTGTCTTCCATGAATAGCACCACTCAAATTGATGCCTTGGTTCATTCGGAAAAAGTTCGTCCGAAACCAACCAAAAAGAAAAAAGTCGATACCCCCGTTAGCTACCGCCTTATGGTGTTGTACCGATTTGCTCTTGCCTTACTTGGAGGCTATCTCCTTGCAGCACTTTCTGCATTAGCCATTGCTAAAATCTTTATAGCCAATCCTGTGAATGCGGCTATGAGCGCTACACTCATTGCATTTTGTCTTAACTGTGCTGCCTTTATTTGGGTCTTTATGGTTCAAAAAACCTTAAAAGCAACGCTCGGTATTGCTGTGACATGTATTGCACTGTATGCCCTACTCAAATTTTTAGGATAGTTTTTCAATGCGTGTTGATCAAAAAGCGGAAGGACCGCGCCAATCCATGTCATGGTTGCATACATGGGCCAGTCTCATTTTAGGGTGGCTGCTGTATGCAATTTTTGTGACTGGAACACTCAGTTTTTTCCAAAATGAAATTTCTACTTGGATGAAACCCGAAACCCATCAATCTATCCCTGCGCAGTCTCAAGTGCAACAAATGCAGGTCGCGCTCAACTATTTACAAAAAAACCACCCTGATGCAGGCAGTTGGAACATTCAACTACCCAACTCACGGCAAACTACGACTGAAGTAACTATTCGTGCCGTTGGCGAAGACCCGAAAGCACGTCGTGGTGGGACACGGATCACCTTAGACAGTGCAACTGGTGAAGTGATTGAACCACGGGATACGCGTGGTGGTGGGTTCCTGTACCGTTTCCATTTTGAATTGTACGGTTTACCGCGTCTGTGGACGCGTTGGTTGGTCGGGATTGCCACCATGTTCATGTTGGTCGCAATTGTTAGCGGTATCATCACCCATAAAAAAATCTTTAAAGACTTCTTTACCTTTCGTTCAGGCAAAGGTCAGCGTTCATGGCTTGATGCACACAACGCAACCGCTGTTTTTGCATTGCCTTTTCACTTAATGATTACTTTTAGTGGCTTACTACTGCTCATGTTTATGTTCATGCCTTGGGGAATTAACCAAGCGTATGAAAATAGACAACAGTTCTTACGTGACCAACAGGCCAGCATGATTGAACAGCCCCAAAAGGCCGAAGATCAGCAGCGCGAAGGTCGAGGTCAACGCGAAGGCGAAAGAGCGGATCGTGGAGAGCGCGGACAGCAACGTGGTGAACATGCTCAAGGTCGTGGTGGGGAACGTCCACAACCCGAACTCCGCCCTGCGCCACTGACGGACCTAGCGCCAATTATGATGATGGTACAACAACAGTGGAAAGACAATCCAATTGCTTCGATTAACATTATTTCACCCAATACAGACCAAGCCAAAATTGAGTTCCGTGCCTTGCGTGCTGAAAGTGTCGCCCATCGCAATGTCTATGCAACACTCAACTACAATGGGGTCACGGGTCAAGATGAAACGGATAAAAATATACGGATAAAAAACCCATCTATTCCAAGTGGTATCTATAACGTGGTCACCGTCTTACACGAAGCTCGCGGCGTCGACTTAGCTCTTCGTTGGTTGCTATTCTGTTCGGGCATTTTAGGCACGCTCATGGTCGCTACAGGTCTGATTCTTTGGTGTGTAAAACGTGCACCCCAACAGCAGAAACAAGGCTATAAATCGTTTGGTTTCCGACTGGTTGAAGTCCTAAATATTGCAGCAATTATTGGTTTGCCTTTGGCCTGCGCGGCATATTTTTATGCCAACCGTTTCATTCCAGCAGATGTAGAAATGCGCCTAAACTGGGAAATTCGTAGCTTCTTTACAGTATGGTTACTCACGCTGATTTATGCCATTTTCCGTACCCACCGCCAAGCATGGTTAGACTTACTTTTATTGGCAACATTCGCTTTCGCCTTGCTGCCAGTGATCAACTTGATGACAGGCGGTCAAGCTTTGTGGAACAGCATTCCGCAAGGCCAATGGATGATTGCATCGGTTGATTTAGCCATGTGGGTAATGGCAGTGATCTTCTATTTCGCTTATGACAAAGTTAAAAAGCATCAAGGTTTGCCGAATAAAAAAGTGAAAGCACCTGTTCAGGAGGCCAAAGCATGATTTGGTTTCTAATGATTTGGGCTTTAGCAACCTTAGGTTTTTTTGCTCTTGCCAGCAGTATGTCTAAGCATCAAAAGCAAATTTTTAGCAAAGAACTGACACTTCAGCAAACCCGCTTAGCAACCACTGTGGGTTGGTTACTCCTCATTGTTTCTTTGTTCATTTGCTTAACGCAAGGACATTGGAGCACTGAAATCAGTTATTGGGTTGGCGTGATTAGCTTCGCGGCACTGTTTGTTGGACTTTGCTTGAGTTATTTTGAGCAAAAAATTAAGAATATTGCTGTTTCAGTTTTACTCTTATTTATATTCAGCCTAACTTTGCACCTGATCTAAGCCTAAAAGCCAATCTTCGGATTGGCTTTTTCACTTGAAAGCATTAGGCTATCCACAGTTTAAATCTTTGGTTATTTGTATGCCTAAACCTCCTAAAATTCCTGCTGAATTAGTCAACCTTGCAACAACGGGCAATAGTGACGCTCAATTTGAACTTGCTGAACTGTATATGCAAAGTGAAAATGAAGATGACATTACGCTTGCAGAAGAATGGGCGCTCAAAGCAGCAGCATTAGGTCATGTAGAAGCCATGTATTGGCTCGGTGAAGGTTATGCTTTTTATGCCAAAGAACTTCGTGAAGAAGATCCAAGCGAAGCAGAAACCTACTTTGGACATGCACATCACTGGTTAAAACAAGCTGCTGAACTGAAACACCCTACTGCAATATTAGAGTTGGCTGGTTTTTACCGTCGGGGCGATGTGGTTGAAAAAGATGTCACTAAGTCAATTGAACTGGTACAACAAGCAGCGGAACTGGGTGAGGCTCAAGCCATGCGTGATTTGGCTTTCATTTATGAAAATGCACTAGGTGTTGATGCAGACGAGGAAAAAGCCAAATACTGGCACGACAAGGCGGATGCCGCAGAGCAAGAATAAAAGCAAAAGCCCATCCTTTGATGGGCTTTTTACTACTTAAAACTTACGCACAAAAATAATATCTAAATCCTGCTTAGGCACAAAATTCTTTTCTGTCATTTGAAATTGTGTCGAACTGATCTTTTTCACCTGACCATCCCAACAAAATGAAACCAACTCATTGGGATCACGCTCAATCGTCAGTTTAAAATTTTGAATCGGTTTCGCCCAATTTGCGCCCGTTTTCAAGATATAACCCAACGCCTGATAAGGTGCATATTGTGATTTGGCTTTTTTCAAACCCGCTTTGAAGCTTTGATCCATACAATAAGTCTTTTCATCCTCTTCAGGATATAAAGAGACCGAACCACCGACCAATGGCGCATATTCATGCTGAATACGGGTCATGCTGTTCGCTTTAAAATTTTGTTTCCAACTATAAATAACCTGAGACTGCCAGCGAATGAGATCTTCATCTTGAATTTTTAGTAGTTTTTGCACTCTTGGATTTTTACAAGTTTGAATTTTTTGCTGAATAGAAGTACTTATATCGGCATTTTCACCTTTCCACGGCTGTATCAGCTCTTGCTGCGTGAGACTACAAGCCATAAGCTCATTCGTTACATCGGCTTGAAAGTCTCCATCATGAACATATTCTTGTTCATTACTCGGTAAAAAAGCCCGTACATGCACCTGAGGCTGAATACGCTGACCATTAACTTGAATTTTAAAACTATCAATTAAACCTGTGGCATCAGCATAATCATAGTCCATGTAATTTTGAACTTTCGGTAAGGGAAATAAAATAGTCTCGTTTACCAAATGCTTACTTAAATTTTTAAACTCATAATCGACAGTGATTCGCTTTTTACTGATAAATAAGTTTTCACTATACATTTGAATATCTTTATTTTTCAGATATTGCACACCGCCTGTTGCAACAAAACCCGTACTGTCATTCGCACTCACGTGCATAGACATAAATACGAATAACCCTATTATTTTTTTCATTTTAATCTTCTTTTTTAAGGTTTAATGTTCTGCATGAGTCTCAAAGTTTGCATTCTCGATCATGATCACCTGACGACAAATGCCTTCGGCTTTTCGTTGTTGTTCAAATACAGATGCTGGCATCGCCTCAAAACTGTCAAAGAAACAGATTTCTTGTTCATCTATAGAATAAACCAGTGAATGGTTTCCGACGCCTTCTAAAGTATCGTAATACACAATAATAAAGTTATTCTGTTCAAACGCCTGCTGAATGTGTTGATAATTGATTGCAGGCGAAATAGGTAACTTTAACTGTTCAGCTTCGGCATAACTCAGTTTTTCTTGTTCTTGAAGATCAGGGTCTTCATCGGTATAGAAATGCACATTGAAACCAAACTTTTTTAAGCCTACAGCCAAGCCTATCGTTGTGGTGCCAAACGTTGCATCATAAGCACAGACATCAATCAATTGTTCAATCTCTGCATCTATACCTAAATGTTGTAGCATCATCCATACTGCATAGATACCGCCATTGGCTTCAAGGTTCATTAAGGATTCAGGGATATTCACGGCCATAACACAATTCAAAAAAGAGATTATGTTGATAATAAACAAAATGACATGAACTCGAAATTAAATAATTACATCAAACCATCGAAACCGTATAAATTTCAGATATATTAACTGTAAATAATCAAATTTCAGAAAATTAGAAATGGCATATCAAGCTACAATTTTAAATGTAATGATCGCATCCCCAAGTGATGTATTAGAAGAAAGACAACTAGTACGTGATGCAATTTATGAGTGGAATGCGATTCACTCAAAACAATTTGGTGTAATGCTAAATCCTGTTGGCTGGGAAACACATATTGCACCTGAAATGAGTGGTAGACCGCAAGAAATTATCAATAAACGAATTTTAGAAGATTCAGATATTTTATTGGGAATATTTTGGACTCGCTTAGGCACTGAAACTGGCGAATATGTGAGTGGTACTGTCGAAGAAATTTCAAGACATATCGCATCTCAGAAACTAACCTCCATTTATATTTGTGACAGACCAATACCACCAAGTAAAATTACTGATCAATATCAAAAACTACAAGTACAAATTCGGGAATGGATGCTGAATGGTGTATTAGAATTTTATAATGATCTACTAACTTTTAAACAAAAAATTAAAGATCATATAACACTACAATTACAAAATAACGAATATATTCATAATCTTTTAGATAACTCAACATTTGAAAGCGAAGTACCACCCCCAAATAATCGTTCCATTGAACCTAGTGATGAAATGGTTCAACTCATAATAAGTGCTGGAGAAACAGAAAGTGAAATTCAATTTATTTCGGGTATTGATTGCACAAATTTATACGCGGGCGATTTAAAATTGAATTTGGATACACCTAGAAAAATTGCTACATGGAAAAGCACTCTACGTGAACTTGTAACATTGGGACTCATTCAAGATGAATATGATGGAAAACTCTTTAACCTTACCAAACAAGGTTGGAAGGCATTTGATCAATTAAAAGAACAAATAGGCAAAAGCCAATAATATTATCTTTTAAAACTTGGAACACTTTTAGAATCCAAGTACAATACTTCGCTAGTCGAGGGATGCTGCGACTTTTTCACAGGTACATAAATGTGAAATCGCTAGGCTCGACGATCCGGTTCAAATCCTTTTTGAATCAACAACGGCATCCGCGAACTGAATGATCAATTTTTTATATTAGGAGATCGTGATGAACGCGGTTACTGCTTCATTTACAGATTACAAAGTTGCTGATATTTCACTTGCTGACTACGGCCGTAAAGAAATCAAACTTGCTGAAGCAGAAATGCCAGCACTTATGGGTCTACGTAAGCGTTATGCTGCTGCAAAACCACTTGCTGGCGCAAAAATCCTTGGTTGTATCCACATGACCATTCAAACTGCGGTTCTTATTGAAACCCTAGTTGAATTAGGTGCAGAAGTTCGTTGGACATCTTGTAACATCTTCTCTACTCAAGACCATGCTGCTGCGGCAATTGCGGCTTCTGGTGTCCCAGTATTTGCTTGGAAAGGCGAAACTGAAGAAGAATATGTATGGTGTTTAGAACAACAAATCAATGTGAATGGTACGCCTTGGGATGCCAACATGATTTTGGATGATGGCGGTGACTTAACTGCGCTTGTTCATGAAAAATACCCAAATGTATTGGCTAAAATTCACGGTATTACTGAAGAAACCACCACAGGTGTTCAACGTCTACTTGAAATGTGGAAAGACGGTTCTCTTAAAGTTCCTGCGATCAACGTCAACGATTCAGTAACGAAATCTAAAAACGACAACAAATACGGTTGCCGCCACTCACTAAACGATGCGATCAAACGTGGTACAGATATGCTTTTATCTGGCCGTCGTGCACTTGTCATCGGTTACGGTGACGTAGGTAAAGGTTCTGCTCAATCTCTTCGTCAAGAAGGCATGATTGTACGTGTAACTGAAGTTGATCCAATCTGTGCAATGCAAGCATGCATGGATGGCTTTGAGGTTGTTGCTCCGTACAAAAACGGCGTTCAAACTGGTAAAAAAGAAGACATCAACCTTGATCTTCTTCAAAATACTGACTTGATCGTAACGACAACGGGTAACTACCACGTATGTGATGCTGCAATGTTAGATACATTAAAAGCAGGCGCAGTGGTGTGTAACATCGGTCACTTTGACACTGAAATCGACACCAACTACTTACGTGGTTACAAGTGGGTTGAAGTGAAGCCACAAGTACACCAAGTGTATCGTTCTGAAAATGACAGCGACTACTTAATCCTACTTTCTGAAGGTCGTCTTGTGAACTTGGGTAATGCAACAGGTCACCCATCACGTGTTATGGATGGTTCTTTTGCCAACCAAGTCTTAGGTCAAATGCACTTATTCGCGGAAAAATTTGCGGATCTTGCAGAAGATCAAAAACAAGCAGCAATCCGTGTAGAACTCCTTCCTAAGAAATTAGATGAAGAAGTTGCTGCGGCAATGGTTGCAGGTTTTGGCGGTGTGTTAACAACTTTGACTCAAGTACAAGCAGATTACTTAGGTGTTCAAGTTGAAGGCCCATTCAAATCAGACGCTTATAAATACTAAGTTTTATATTTCCCCTCATCCTAGCCTTCTCCCAATGAGAGAAGGGACTTTTCATTATTAATTCAATTTATAGTGAAAGTCCCCTTCTCCTGTAAAGCGAGTTTTAAGCACTGCTTTAAAGCTACGCGCAAGAGTGGGCTAGGAAGAGGTCTAAATAAAAAGCATTTATAAAAAGGATTTGAACATGTCGAAACACATTCCTATTTCTTTTGAGTTTTTCCCGACCAAAACGGATGCGGGCGCAGAGAAGCTCAAAGTCGTACATCAAGAACTACAACTCTTAAATCCAGAGTTTTTCTCAATTACTTATGGTGCAGGCGGTTCAACCCGTGAACGTACCTTAGCAGCGATTGCAGAATTTAATGGTAAAGGCACACCTGTTGCCCCTCACCTGTCTTGTATTGGTGATGACAAAGCACGTATTGCTGAGTTACTCGACATCTACAAAGACCAAGGCATTGACCGTATTGTGGCGCTACGTGGTGACTTACCTTCTGGACAAGTCGGCTTAGGTGAATTGCCTTATGCAACCGATTTGGTAGGTTTTATCCGTGAGCATTCAGGTGATCATTTCAAAATTGAGGTCGCTGCGTATCCTGAAATGCACCCTCAAGCAGATAGCTTTGACCAAGACATTCAACGCTTTTGCGACAAAGCCAATGCTGGTGCGAATGCCGCACTGACTCAGTTCTTCTTTAATCCAGATGCCTACTTCTACTTTGTAGATCGCATTCAAAAAGAAGGCGTGAATATTCCTGTAGCACCAGGCATTATGCCAATTATCAATGCCAGCAACTTAATTCGCTTTGCAGATGGTACAGGCGCTGAGATTCCACGTTGGATTCGCAAGCAACTGGCAACCTATGGTGACGATACCGCAAGCATTAAAGCATTTGGTCACGAAGTGGTTGTAAAACTGTGTGAACGCTTAATTGCAGGTGGTGCACCAAGTTTGCATTTCTACACCATGAACACCACTGATCCTACCCGTCAACTTGTACTAGACCTCGGTTTAGCATAAGGATTTAAACCAGATTCACCCTATTTGAGAGTAAAACCGAATGCCTCGTTTTTTTATGGAAGCAGAACTCAATGTTGATCACACTGTCGAACTGACTGAAACGGTGTTTCATCATTGGGTCAAAGTTTTACGCGCTCAAGTCGGTGAAACGGCTACCTTGTTTAATGGACAAGGTGGCGAGTATGAAGTGACCTTAAGTGACGTTGCCAAAAAGTCAGCCTCAGTTCAGGTCACTGCTTTCAACCCAACCAATCGCACACCTGCGTTCAAAACTTTACTCGGTCAAGTCATGAGTAAAGGTGACCGTATGGACTATGTCATTCAAAAAGCGGTTGAATTGGGCGTTTCGGAGATTCAACTCTTAACATCTGAACGTTGCGAAATGCGTTTGAAATATGATCGTGACCAAAAGAAGATTGATCATTGGCAAGGTATTGCCATAGCGGCTTGTGAACAATGTGGCATGAACCTTGTTCCCACTATTCATGCTCCGGTCGGCTTAGAAAAATGGCTCGCGACAGAGTTACCAACAACTCGACTTGTGCTTGCACCAAACAAAGAAGAACTCGACGTTTTGGCAGAAGCGACCCCGAACATTGCGTTACTGATTGGCCCTGAAGGTGGTTTAAGTGAGGCTGAAATTACGACAGCCAATGACCACGGATTTATAAACTGGTGTATAGGCGAACGGGTGTTACGTACAGAGACTGCGCCAGTTGTCGCTTTAGCGATTCTAAATTACAAATTTAGTGATTTAAATCACATAAACGGTTGAGTCATCCTTTAGTTCTGTTAATATATTGCTTATTATGTACAACAATATTACCCTTGACTTATATCAAAACATAACTTGAGTTTATTTTTGTACTGTGTTTTTTTAACTTGAAAAACTCACAACTGAACATTTTTAGGTCATAAAAAAAATAAGGTTTCGCGATTCATGCCAGATATTTCTACAGAAAATCTTGATCGGCACTTGCAGACTGCGCAGATATCGCACTCCATTAGCCATATTCGTTTTCTTATTAGTAGCTTACTGATTCTTAATTTTTATATTTTCTGTACATATCACTATAATTTTTCTCAAGATTCTTTTTATTTTAACCTTTGGTTTTTCATTTCTGAGTTTATTTTGAGTATTTTATGGGTGATTAGCACAGTCTATTTCAAGCCAAGTAACTATTCAACTCATCCTGCACATCGTTGGATTCAAGGTGTTTGCTTAACCGTCGGCTGTCTAGTTGCGACTGGTGTTGTATGTATTTATTATTATCTACCCCAACAATCAGGTGATTTTAGTTTTGTTGACGCATTGGTTTTATCTGCACTTTTGGTCATTGTTACACAAACAGTCTGCCTAACCTATTTAACCCAGCGAATTAATTATTTCTGTCTAGTCTTTATTCCATCAATTACGCCCTATATCTTCTCTCAATTCATTTACTTTGATAACAATCACAATATTTTTCACCTTACCGTCAATTTTATTTTGATTGTGATATTACTCTGTGCCAATGCAACAAATCGTATCAATCAGCATTCCTCGCGCCTCTCTATTAAAAACCGCGAACTGAAAAAAGAAGCTGAAATGCAAGTGGCATGGACCGATGATCTTTGTAAACAATTACAAACTGAAGTGAATAAATCCAAGGAAATAGAGCAACAACTGCAACTGAATAATCAGTTACTGGAACAAAAAGTACGTGAGCGTACTTTTGACATCAACGAAATCAATAAAGATTTAAAAAACAAACAAGAAAACCTTTCTCTTGCACATAAAATTGCAGGTATTCGCCCTTGGGATTGGAATATTAAAGATCGTTTGATTTCACTAACCAATCACAAACAAGAAAAAGTCGTTAAAAACTCCACAGAACATCAAAACCAACTACAGTTTTTGATTCATCCAGATGACATTACATTATTTAAGTCGTCTATGAAAAGTCATTTACGGGGTCATTCAGATCGCTATGAAGCCACTTACCGTGTGCAACATAACAATGGGAAATGGTATTGGGTACATGACACTGGTCGTGTTATTTCCCGAGATCCTATGACACAAAAGCCTTTACAAATGGTGGGTATTCGACGTGATATTCAACATGAAAAAAGTAATCAGGAACGTTTACGACTCGCAGCAAGCGTACTTGAACAAGCAGAACAAGGTATTTTCATTCTTGATGAAGACCTGCGTTATATCGACGTAAACCCATTCTTTGAGCGTCTCACTGGGTTTAATGCTACACACATAAATGGTAAACATCTATTTGATATTGTGGCCAACTATAAGTCGCATCAACGCACCACTCACAACCAAATCATTGCTCAGCTTTTGAAAAAAGGTGAATACGATGGTGAACTAGACGAAAAGTTTCTTTCAGGCAAAGAACTGTGTATTTGGATGCATCTGAATGCCATCACTGATGATCAAGATCGTGTGACCCATTATATTGGGATTGTGTCTGATTTAACTGAGCGTAAACTGCAAGAGCAACGCCTTTCTTACCTAGAAAACTACGACACATTAACGGACTTACCTAACCGTTTTTATTATAACTATCAACTGCATCAGTATCTCGTCTCTCAAAAAGACAGTATTAAACAACTGGCAATTATTCGTCTCAATATTGACCGTTTCCGACCATTGAATGAGTTTTTAAGCAACAATGGTGGAGATGAATTACTCCGTCAAGTTGCACAACGCCTTCGTTTAACCAATGCAGAAGCTCTAGTTGTTGCTCACTTAAACGGCGATGATTTTGCTATTGTCTATGAAATTTCACATATTCGGCCATCTATTCAACAGCATATTGAGCGAATTCATAAAGCGTTTAGCTTACCTTTTGACATCTTTGGTCAAGAACATATCATTACGCTTTCAATGGGAATTTCTCAATACCCTGAACACGGTCGCCAACTTGACTACTTAAATAACTGTGCAGAACAAGCATTGACCGAGGCAAAACGCCTTGGTGGCAATACAACCAAGTTTTATACTTTGAGTAATACAGTTGCTTTAGAAGAAGGGATTTATTTAGAACGTGATTTAAGGCTGGCAATACAAAACAATGAGTTGGTAGTCTATTATCAACCAAAAATCAATTTTCACGATCAAAAAATTTATGGTTTTGAAGCGCTAGTACGTTGGAATCATCCATCCAAAGGTATAGTTCCCCCTGGACTGTTCATTCCTATGGCGGAAAAAACCAGTCTGATTTCGGATATTGGGCGCATTGTCATCCTACAAACCGCAAAACAGATTCAAGAATGGAATAAACTTGGTTTCGAGGACATTTGTGTCTCTGTCAATGTGGTTGCACAACAGTTACAACGTGGTCAACTCCTCAAAGATTTGGATGAAGCGCTTCACCTTTATGGAATCAAAGGCAGTAGCCTAGAGTTAGAAATAACCGAGTCCACCTTAGTAGAAAACTCTGTTGAAGTTAAAAATTTACTTGAGACCATCAAATCACGTGGCATCCACATTTCTTTGGATGATTTCGGTACTGGCTATTCATCCCTGTCCTATCTGACCGACTTCCCAATCGACACTTTAAAAATTGATCGCACATTTATTTCAAAAATTGGTCACAGCAAACAAGAAGCGATTGTCAGTGCCATGATTGCAATGGGTAAAGCCATGGGCATGACTGTCGTCGCTGAAGGTATCGAAACTGAGCAGCAACTAAACTACTTACAAAACCTTGAATGCGATATCGCTCAAGGTTACTTATTTTCCAAACCACTTGCCCAGCGTGACGCAACTCAGTATCTCAAAGATAACCTCGAACTGCCCGCTTATACATACTTAATATAAATCAGGTGGTTTTAGCTCTAAGTTTGACTTAAAAAGCATCAGCTATCACTGGGATATGCCAGCAACTAATGGTATATTCGGTCTTGTCTACTAAAAAACCACCAGCTCCGCTGGCTAACCCACGCTACAAAGAGATTCAGATGGACGATCAATCATTAAAACAGCAAGCTTTGTATTATCACGAATTTCCAACTCCAGGGAAAATCAGCGTTACACCAAGCAAGCAGCTGGTCAACCAACGTGACTTAGCTTTAGCTTATTCACCAGGTGTTGCTGCACCATGTTTAGAGATTGAACGCGACCCGTCTACTGCTGCGCTTTACACAGCGCGTGGTAACTTAGTTGCTGTGGTCAGTAACGGTACAGCCGTACTTGGCCTAGGCAACATTGGTCCTTTAGCGTCTAAACCTGTTATGGAAGGTAAAGGCGTACTGTTTAAGAAATTTGCTGGTGTTGACGTTTTTGACATCGAAATTGCAGAAAATGATCCTGACAAAATCGTGGACATTGTTGCTGCATTAGAACCGACTTTTGGCGGTATTAACCTTGAAGATATCAAGGCGCCAGAGTGTTTCTATATCGAGCAAAAACTACGTGAACGCATGAACATTCCTGTGTTCCACGACGACCAACATGGTACTTCTATTATTGTTGGTTCTGCTTTGCTGAACGCTTTACAGTTAAATGGCAAAAAAATTGAGGAAATCAAGATCGTTGCTTCAGGCGCAGGCGCTGCTGCATTGTCTTGTTTAGATCTTCTTTGTGCAATTGGTGCGAAGAAAGAAAATATTATTGTAGCTGACTCTCGCGGTCTGCTTACCACTAAGCGTGAAGGCTTAGACGAGTCTAAAAAGCGTTATGTACAAGACATCGACGGCACTCAACTGGCTGACGTGATTGCAGACGCAGACATGTTCCTTGGGTTATCTGCTGCAGGTATCTTAACCAAAGAAATGGTTAAGCTCATGGCAAAAGATCCAATTATCTTTGCACTTGCAAACCCAGATCCAGAAATTCTACCTGAACATGCTCACGAAGTTCGTGATGATGTCATCATGGCAACAGGTCGTTCAGACTATCCAAACCAAGTAAATAACGCACTTTGCTTCCCTTACATTTTCCGTGGTGCCCTTGATGTAGGTGCAACGACGATTAATGAAGAGATGAAAATCGCGTGTGTATATGCGATTGCGCGTATGGCACACATTGAAGCAGATGCGGCATCTTATGGTGAAAAATCAGCATCATTTGGTCGTGACTACCTTATTCCACGTCCACTCGATCAACGTCTGATTTTGGAAATTGCGCCAGCTGTTGCACAAGCAGCAATGGACTCTGGTGTAGCTGATCGCCCAATTCAAGACTTCTCTGCTTACCGTCAACGTCTGTCTGAGTTTGTTTACAACTCTGCGTTCATGATGAAGCCTATTTTTGCTCAGGCAAAATCTGACCCAAAACGTATTGCTTATGCAGAAGGTGAAGACCTACGTGTACTTCGTGCAGTACAAATTGCGGTTGATGAAGATCTTGCAAAACCAATTTTAGTCGGTCGTACGGCAGTTATTGAAGCGAACATCAAAAAGTTAGGCTTACGTCTTGAACATGGTGTGAACATCACGATTGTGGATCAAGAAAAAAATCCTGACTACGAACTGTTTGCAGACGACTACTACACACTCATGCAGCGTAAAGGTGTAACACCTGAATATGCGCAACGTGAAGCACGTCGTCGTTCAACCTTGATCGCGTCGATGTTGGTGAAACATGGTAAAGCAGACGGTATGTTATGTGGTACATATTCAAGCTACGACATTCACTTAGATTTCGTTAAAAACATCATTGGTAAAAAAGAAGGTCACAACTCTTTCTTTACGCTGAATGCTTTAATGCTTGAAGATCGCAACCTGTTCATTGCTGACACTTACATCAATCGTAATCCAACGGCTGAACAGCTGGCTGAAATGACTATTTTAGCTGCTGAAGAAGTGCGCCGTTTTGGCATGACACCACGTGTTGCACTACTTTCTCACTCAAGCTTCGGTTCAGATCAAACTGATGCAAGCGCACAAAAAATGCGTAAAGTGTTTGAGATTTTAACGCAAATTGCGCCAGAACTTGAAGTTGAAGGTGAAATGCATGCAGACGCAGCATTGGATGAAAACATCCGTAGCTTTGCATACTCAAACTCACGCTTCAAAGGTTCTGCGAACCTACTGATCATGCCGAACTTGGATGCAGCCAACATTTCATTTAACCTGTTAAAAGCAACTTCAGGCAATAATGTTACTATTGGTCCTATCCTATTAGGTGCAGCTAAGCCAGTTCATATTTTGACGCCGACAGCAACAACACGTCGTTTGGTCAACATGACAGCGCTGACTGTAGCCGAAGTTCAAGAAGCTGAGAAAAACGCTATCTAATCACTTGTTGAGATAGTCTCGTCTTGTGACTTGAGAAAACCTCTATTCTGTAGCATGATGGCTACAAGAATAGAGGTTTTTTCATGCAAGTTTATTTAGTAGGCGGTGCGGTCCGAGATCAGCTTCTGGGTCATCCCTATCACGAAAAAGATTATGTAGTTGTCGGTGCAACGCCTGAACAACTGCTTGCCCAAGGTTTCCAACCTGTAGGTAAAGATTTTCCTGTTTTTTTACATCCTGAAACCAAAGATGAATATGCGCTTGCCCGTACTGAACGTAAGTCAGGACAGGGATATCATGGCTTTGAGTTTTATACCGATAGTTCCGTCACCCTAGAACAAGATTTAATTCGACGCGACCTTACCATTAATGCCATCGCTATGGATGATGACGGCACACTATATGACCCCTATGGTGGTCAGCGAGACCTAGAACGACGTGTTTTACGGCATGTTTCCGATGCTTTTGTAGAAGACCCGCTGCGCGTCCTACGTATTGCTCGATTTGCAGCACGTTATAAAACCCTAGGATTTACAGTGGCAGAGGAAACGTTGGCACTGATGCAACAACTCGCAAACTCGGGCGAACTTGAGACGCTGACACCTGAACGCGTTTGGAAAGAAACCTCCCGCGCCCTAATGGAAGATCATGCCGATGAATACTTTGAAGTGCTACGTCGCTGTGGTGCTTTAAAAGTACTTTTTCCAGAAATTGAGGCACTTTACGGTATTCCGCAGCGCCCTGAATATCACCCTGAAATTGACTGTGGTATTCATACCATGATGTCATTACAACAGGCGTGCCGCGCCAACTATGCACTAGATGTTCGTTTTGCTGTTCTCGTACATGACTTAGGTAAAGCCTTAACACCTGTGGATGAATTACCACGTCATATCATGCATGAAGAACGTGGGGTTAAACCTGTGACTGAAGTGTGCGAGCGTCTAAAAGTCCCAACACAGATGAAACAACTTGCAATTACGGTCTGCAAAGAACATTTAAAATGTCATCAAGCCCTCACCTTAAAACCAGGGACTTTATGGCGCTTACTGCAACGCTTAGATGTATTGCGTCGTCCTGAACGGGTTGAAGCCTTTGTGCAGGCCTGTGAATGCGACTCACGTGGTCGTTTAGGACTTGAAGATCGTGAATACCCGCAGTCTCAATATGTTTTAAAAGCGATGGAGGTTGTGCGAAATATTAAAGCTCAAGATCTGCCTGCAGATATCCAAGGCCCTGATATTGGTGAAATGCTGATTGAACGTCGCATACATGCCATTGGCGTGCTGAAAGCTCAATACAGTTGAATCTTCATAAACAAAAAAATAAAGCGCCCTATTTGGCGCTTTATTTTCATTTCACTTAAGAAATGGATGCGGGAAAAGTAATTACTTTTTCTAACCGCATCTGTTCAGTTGCAACCATTAACAAACGATCTACACCTAAAGCAATACCTGCACATGCGGTCATTTGAGGCAAAGCAGCCAATAAAAATTCATCAATCGGCATCACATGTAAACCTAACTTTTCCCGTTCTGCGTTATCAGCTGCAAAGCGTGAACGTAACACGTCAGCATCAATCAACTCATCATAAGCATTGGCGAGCTCTAAACCCTCGATGTACAACTCAAAACGTGCTGCAACTAACTCACCGTCTTCATCTGTTTTGGTTTTGGCAAGTGAAGCAAGTTCTGGCGGAAAGTCAGTTAAAAATACTGGGGTATCAAAACCTAAGCTTGGCTCTACAAAATGCGAAAAGAGTAAATCAATATAACCCAATCGGTCATCACCCAAGTCCAAATTTAAACCCACGCGATTGCAGCATTCTTTTAGCTCTTTCAAACTAGCTAGCAGTGGGTTCAAATCCAAACGATCCATAAATGCATGTTTATAGCTTAAAATGGTTGGACGAACTTCACCAAAACGCTGCTTTAATGTGACATTCAATAAATCGGTCACTTCAAACATCAAATCCTTCAAACTAAAATTCGGTCTGTACCATTCCAACATGGTAAATTCACTATTGTGTTTTCGTCCATGTTCATCATCACGGAAGACCTTACAGACTTGATAAATCGGCCCACTGCCACTGGCGAGTAAGCGCTTCATCGCAAACTCAGGGGAGGTTTGTAAATAATGCGTTTGCTGCGAGCCCTGTACATGTCGCTGCGCTTGAATGGAAGCCAAATGTACATCCGTCACACCAGCCTGAGATAAAATCGGTGTTTCAACTTCAAGTACTTCTCGTTCAGCAAAAAACTGACGAATTTGGCTGTACATTTGTGCGCGAGCACGCATGGCTTTTAAATCACAGGTTGGCTGATAGTGGATCACGTCCTGACTCATGCCTTTGGCCCCCCATGTGCAGCCCATTCACGGCGTAATGGATAAGTCTTTCTTAAATGGTCAAAGGCTTTCTGGTCAATCATTCCCTCTTTTAAACAAGCACGTAAAGCGTGGTCATCTCGTAAAATTGGATAGATTTCATTTAAATGCTGTTGAAGTGTAGATTTCAAATCTTGCCTTTCAAAATACTGAGCACACACAGGCAACTGCGACTCGAAACTTTTATGTGCTTCAAACTGAAAGGTTTTACAAAAGGCGTCATAGATCATTTGTGTACCACGCGCTTTACCTTCTAAGCTATAACCTGCAATGTGTGGCGTCACTAGACTCACAGCGTTCAATACTTGTTCAGAAATCACAGGCTCATGCTCAAAGACATCTAATACCACTTTACGCTGTGTTTTTTCGATGTCTGCCAATAAGGCTTGCTCTTCAACAACAGATCCACGCGAAGAGTTGATTAGGATCGCCGTAGGCTTCATTACAGCTAAAGCATCCGTATTAATTAAATGATGTGTCGGGTGCTGCCCTGCTTTCGTGAGTGGAACATGCAATGAAATGGCATCGGCAGTGTTTAATAGCGTATTTAAATCGACCTGCTGAATCACATCTTGCTGTACTAAAGGATCATAGCCGATC
This sequence comes from Acinetobacter sp. WCHAc060042, assembly GCF_003231195.1. NCBI lineage: Bacteria > Pseudomonadati > Pseudomonadota > Gammaproteobacteria > Moraxellales > Moraxellaceae > Acinetobacter > Acinetobacter sp. WCHAc060042. The sequence continues at coordinate 24,588 of NZ_QKVN01000011.1, read as the reverse complement.
ACATTCCAACCCAATAGTTTGGCCATATAGGCTAAGCGAGAACCGACATTTCCTAGGCCAATAATCCCCAAAGTAAAACGTTCATTAGCATCTATAAAAGCTGGGTTCAAATGCAGTAAAGCGGTAATCACATATTCAGCCACCGCCTGTGCATTACAGCCCGCAGCATTTGCCCAGTGGATATTCTGTTTTTCAAGGGCTTCAATATCTAAATGGTCTGTGCCAATCGTTGCACTACCGACATATTCAAGCGCTGTATTATCAATTAAAGCTGGATTAACTTGTGTCACAGAGCGAACCAATAATGCCTTCGCTTCTACAACATCGGCATGGGTCAAAGTACGCCCTGCTTTCTGTTCGACTTCACCAAATTCAGCAAAAAAATAATCGGTAAATGCGAGATTTTCATCTGCCACGATTTTCATAATCTATTCCAACGCTTTGTTAGCGCTATGATACCCCTTGAGTGAGTACAACACTATGTTGCCTTATCATTCATTAAGTTAAAAACCTAAATATTCCACACTTATTTTTAAAAAATAAAAGACATAATAGTTTTATGGAATTGCCTTTTTCATTTATTCTCTATTAGAATAAGTGAAATAACTATTCAGCATGAATGATTAAAAAATTCACTCAGTATATTGAACGATAAAGTGCCATGCTGCATAAGCCTATGCATTGCATCTTTAAGTATTGATTGAGAATAAACGATTAAGATAAAAACAATATTTAACTAAAAACGATAAGGGGACTTAAACGCCATGCAGCGAATTCCAACTCTAAATGAATCCCCACCACTTAAAACGGCCCAACTGATGGGAAAAGTTTACCGATATCATGTCATGATCAAACCTTCGGGTGCGCAGTGTAATTTAGACTGTAGTTATTGCTTCTATTTACATAAGCAAGACATGCTACATCAACCTAAAACACCCCGCATGACAGAGTCTCTTCTTGAACTGCACATTAAACAATACATCGAGTCTCAAACCGCAGATGAAGTTGTGTTTAGTTGGCAAGGGGGCGAGCCTACTCTTATGGGTTTGGAATTTTTTGAACGAGTGGTTGAGCTACAACGAAAATATCAAAAAGCCAATCAACGTATCGAAAATGACTTACAGACCAATGGCACTTTACTCGATGAAGACTGGTGTGCATTTCTCAAACGGAATAATTTTTTAGTCGGTTTATCCATTGATGGCCCTGCCGAGTTTCATGATAAACATCGTTATAACAAAGGTGGAAAGCCGACCCATAGCAAAGTCATGCAGGCAGTGAAACTTCTGCATCTCTACCAAATCCCTTTCAATGCACTTTGTGTCGTCAACCGTGATAATGCAAAGCGTCCAATCGACGTATATCGTTTTCTCCGCGATCAAGTCCAACCTCGTATGATCCAGTTTATACCTGGGATGGAAAGTGCACAGTTTCAGCAAACAGCCCCAGGTTATTGGAATCCAGATGACTTACCCACTTTAGGCAGTTCTGCAACACAACCTGGGACAGCCGATTCCGTCGTTACAGACTGGTCTATTGCAGCCGATGATTGGGGTTACTTTCTTTCTCGGGTATGGGGAGAATGGTTACAAAAAGACTTTGGTAAGGTCTTTGTCGATCAATTTGAAAATATCGTTTCGATGATGTTTGGCTATGGTGCTCAAAAATGTGTATCAGGACAAATTTGTGGTAAAGCGCTAGCTATAGAACATAATGGTGACTTATTTTCCTGCGACCACTTTGTCTATCCTGAATATAAACTGGGAAATATTCAGGACTTTCATCAAGGTGATCTGGTCTTTTCTGAAAAGCAAAAACAGTTTTCTTTTTCAAAGTACAAATCCCTGCCTAAATATTGTACAAAATGTCCATATTTGCAGTATTGTTGGGGTGACTGCCCCAAAGATCGTTTTTTGAAAACACCTGATGGTGAAGCAGGCTTACATTACCTCTGCTCAGGTCTAAAAAAATTTTTTCACACCGCAACTTCATCTAAGCATGATATTGCGAAACGCTTGCAATCACATTAAAAAAAATCCTTTTAACATAACTATAAATTTTTATTTTTAGAACAACCGTAAAAACATCGCTAAGTTCGTTAAGGCGGACTAAGTGAAAAAAATCTCTATTGCTTCATAACAATCCTAACAAGGAGAAATAACATGCGGAAGAGTTTAATTGCACGCTCTGTTGCCTTAATTGGTGGAGCGTTGTTGTCTGCAACCACATTTGCAAAGCAACCTAATATTTTAGTCATTTGGGGCGACGATGTTGGGATGTGGAATTTAAGCACCTACCACCGTGGCATGATGGGCGGTACCACGCCTAATATTGATCGTATTGCCAAAGAAGGCATGACCTTCATGGATCATTATGCACAGGCATCCTCTACAGCTGGTCGGGCTGCTTTCATTACAGGGCAATACCCAATGCGTACAGGTTTGAGTACGGTCGGACTTCCAGGAGCAGTACAGGGACTAAAATCTAAAGATCCAACCATTGCCGAAATGCTGAAAGCCAAAGGTTATGTCACAGGACAATTTGGTAAAAATCACTTGGGTGATCGAGATGAACACTTACCCACTGTACATGGTTTCGATGAATTTTATGGAATTCTCTATCACCTAAATGCGGGTGAGTATGGTGAGCAACAAGACTATCCGAAAGATGAAGCAACACAACAAAAATTAGGCTTAAAAATGCGTGGTGTGATCCACTCTAAAGCTTTGGGTAATGGTAAACAACAAATTGAAGATTTAGGTCCATTTGGTATAGAACGCCAACGTAATCTTGATGAGGAAGTCTTGGTACAATCTAAGCGTTTTATCTCAGATGCAGTTAAACAAGATAAGCCGTTTTTTGTCTGGCACAACATGACACGAACACACTATAAAACCCACTTAAATAAGAAATATGATGGTAAAACAGGTTATGGTGTCTATGCCGATGGTGTTGCTGAAATGGATGATGGTGTCGGTGAACTTTTAAAGCTTCTTGATGACTTAAAAGTAAGCGGAGATACCATTGTGATGTTCTCAACCGATAATGGCGCAGCATCAAATTCGTGGCCAGATGGTGGTAACCAACCATTCCATGGTGAAAAAGGTGTAGGAGGATGGGAAGGTGGCTTCCGTGTTCCTTTAGTCGTCAAATGGCCTGGTCACATTCCTGCCAATGTATCAACTGGCGAATTTATGACCATGGAAGACTGGATGCCAACACTAATGTCTTGGGTGGGTGATAAGACGCTGAAAGAGGATTTATTAAAAGGTAAGCGTATTGGTGGGAAAAATTATAAAGTTCATTTAGATGGTTATGATCAAAGTGATCTTTTATTAAACCAAGGCAAAACTAAACGTAAAGATTTCTATTACTTTACGGAAACTACTTTCCATGGCATGCGTTATGGAGATTGGAAATTACTATTCACCAAACAAGATGGTTGGTTCCGCTCTACCCAAGAAGCAATGACCAGTCCATATATCATTAACCTGAAAATGGATCCATTTGAACGCTTCACCGAGGCGCGTGGTTATGATGAATGGGCTGAAAACAGAAGCTGGATTTTAGGTCCAGCTGGAGAGCAGATTGGAGAGTTTGTGAAAACATTTAAAGACTTCCCACCAAGTCAAAAGAGTATGTCTGTCCAAGTCGACCAAGTTGCAAGTATGATTGAAAATCAGCCTGCTGGACGTTAATTCAACTTAAGGTAAGCTAAAGAGAAAACCTCTACTATACTTTGTTCCAAGGAACAGAAAATCTGTAGAGGTTTTCTCTTTAAACAACTAACGACTTACTATTACACTATCAATTTATTTAGCAGAATAAGACAGCTTCATGCCTACGATATAACCTGTATTGTCTTTAAAATCACCCACTATACGACGGTCAGATGTTTCACCTTTGGTATCACCAAACCACATATAACGACCACCGACACTAAATGCGAGTTTTTCATTAAAGTTATATTTTGCTGCCAAACCCGCGCCCCAATATCCATCCACAGGCCCTAAAGTCGGAGCTGGATCACCTGCGCCTGAATCCCATAAACCAGAAACCGCAATGGCAAGCTTCGGAGCCAAACGTTTCCCCAGCCCAATTTCAACTGCTGTTTGATCGTCAGAATAATCCACTAAAGGTAAACCTTTGCCCAAAGCAGCCACGGTCGATGCTTTTAAAATAGGTGGATAATAGGCAAAGTTACTCCACGGCACATAGCGTACTTTTGCAAACACAGCAGTGGTCATATTCAATCCTGCTTGCATGTTTAAATTGACAGACTCAGGGGTAGTAATACTGCCTTGATTATAATGTGAATAATCCATACCCAATTTATCAGCCAATGGCACATCTTCCTGAATTGTTGTCTTATGCTCAATTTCAGAACGATAAGTAAGTGAGGCTAAAATGCCCTTTTCAGGCTTGGCATAACTGAAACCAGCCACCCAACCGACAGCCATATCATCAAAGCTGTTGTTATAACCACTATTGGCAGCATAGGTTAAACCACGTAAATGTACATTAGCTTCAATCTCTTGCAGTGCAGGTCCAGCATAAATCATGACATTTTTATTCAGGTTATAGCCCAATAATGCAGTGATATTTTTCGATTGCACATCGACACGGGTTTTAGCATCTGTTGCTGGGCGGTCTGTTGCAATGAAGTTATTTGTCCCATCAAACTTCACTTTCGCGCCGAATGGTTCGTCATAAATGACCGCTAAACGTAAACTCGGGGTTAAATCTGTCTTTACTGCATAATTCAGAGATTGATAATCTTCCGCCATGTCAGAAAGAGAATGCCCACTTGAATCGTCACCTGTCACATCAGGTGAAATATGGGTGTAGCCTACTTCTGCATAAGTTCCCTGTTCAAAAAGCGCATCAATTTGTTGTGGGGAACGCTCTAAACCTGCGGTATAGGCTTGACTTGCCAATACAGACAATATTGCAGTTATGAGATACTTTTGATTCGATTTCATGTCTAATCCTTTAGTGAAAATTTAAGCCAGTGACTACGTTTCATTCCGCTGAAAAGCAGTCACTGTGAGTGATTGCATCGCTTTTTGTTCTAGTGAATAGAATCTTTGCTCAAACTGAATTAAGGCACACCCAAACCAATGTCTTTGGCTGGATATTTCTGAAAGGTGCTCATGTGATAACGCACCAGATTCAGGGCACGTGGATAACCCCATTCAAACCCATGATGGCTTGGAATTTGCTCTTTGGGATCAAGGTATAAGTTGTATGCCCACGGTGCTGGGTTGGCGACTGACAACAAAGTACTATCAATATTTTTACGTGGCGAAGTAGTATCCATCACTTTGAAATGCACTTTAAACTCATTCCAACGCAGTGATGTGAACTGATTGCCTGAATAGAAGTATGAAGTTTCACGGTTTGACTCACCGTCATCAGCCAGCAGGAAACTGGTTTGGTCGATACCATCAAAGTAACGATCTTTCGGGATTTGATTTATTTGCCCACCTAGTGCAACGGATGTGTTAAATAAGTCAAGAATGTCAAAAAAACCGTCGCTAACACGTCCCTCTTTGATCATGCCTGACCAGTACGCAATACCCGGTACACGAATTCCCCCTTCCCATGTGGTGCCTTTCCCCCCTTTCCATGGATGAAACCCAGAATCTGGCCAAACATCTTCATTGGCTCCGTTGTCTGAGGTAAAGAACACGACTGTGTTTTCAAGCTGACCTGTATCTTTCAGCGTCTTCATAAGACGACCAACGATATCATCGACCTCAATCACCCCATCCTTATAGGGATATTTTGCAGGGCTCTTGCCTGCATAACCTGGAGCGGGATAATTATCATTATGTAATCGTGAAAATGAATGTATCAGATAAAACGGCTCATTCTTTTTACCTGCACGACGGATAAAACTGTCGGAGTAATCTGCAAATTTTTGATCCATTTTGCTGATGTCATCAATGGTTTTAATCGACTGCTCAACCTTTAGCGCCCCGCCTTTGACGCCACTGGTAATTTCAGGAGGCTGAATCGTGCGCATTGCTTCTAAACGCTCAGGGTCGTGGATTAAATTTGGATATAAACGTTCATCGGTCATCTCGGTTAAGTTCGATACCACTTGCAAGAAACCGAAGTATTCGTCATAACCATTTTGCTGTGGGTAAGCTCCATCAATTTCACCCAAATGCCATTTTCCCACCATGCCCGTGCGGTAGCCCGCTTTGTCGAGAAGACCTGCTGCAGTAACTTCACCCTCCCACGGATTTGCTTTGAGTTTTTCACCTGTCAAAATAGGACGGACCAACCCTGTACGTATTGGCAGACGGCCTGTCATCATCGCTGCACGAGATGGTGTACTCAGCGGTTGTGCATAGAATGAGGTAAAACGCAAACCCCCATGTGCCAATTTATCAATATTTGGTGTCGGTGCACCCACCGTTTCACCCCCACCATTCGCACCGATATCCCCCCACCCCATATCATCAACAATGAAAATCAAAATATTAGGAGTACGCCCTGTTTTTTGTTTATATGCCTCAATTTTTTTCTGGGCTACCACGCTCTGCGCAGGATGAATAATCGCAGGTTCCATATGCTCAGAACTGACTACTGCTTTCAAAAAAGGATCGTTCGCAATCGTCTTCCCTTTTTGATACGTTTTCGCAGATGCAGCATGTGCTGTTGTTATTGCTACCGACAATAAGCTAGCGCCGATAGATAAACACAGCTTAGACTTCATGATACGCATGGTATCCTCCTTGACCGTTTTTAAGATAAAAGTATCCCTTCCGACTTTTGCCAGAACTTATTTCTTAGAAATTTAATCTGTATAAAATTTATTAAAATTCAATTATTTATTTATGTTTAGTTTTAAATTCTATATAAATAAATGTTGCAGTCTATGTATCAAAACCTGCATAGCTAAAAATTATTTTTACAGTAAATAATGTGCTAAAGACCACTCACTAAAAATAGGGCATAGCAATAAAAAAGGGGGGCAATCTTGGTAACTTTAAGTCGTGGTGAAGCCAAAATTTCGTCTAGTGTTATACAAACAAGTTGATTAACCATCTTGGTTCTAATCCTTTAAAGAAAATATGTTTGCGATTTTCGAAGTTATTGAGTTCTACACATTCGATTTCACATCGTTATTTTTAATCATCTCAATATTTTAAAGGAATCCACATTCCTCCATGACCATGGCTTTCTTTAAAATATGGCTTATGACTTCTACTCAGTCCTTGAGTAATAAATCTGCTTGAAAAGATTAACAGTCTTGAAATGAAGAACAACCATGCGAAAGAATGGTTATAGAATGGTTTGATAGAAAAATCATCCCATAGAAGAATTTTGGGCACGGCTAAAGTGAATCACAGCGCCCATATCATAATGTGGTGCGTATTTACTGCTTATATTTCTAACATATCAAAGTCAGCTTTAGCCCCCCCATAGTCAGGACAAGTCCAGTTTTCAGGCACATCCTGCCACGCTCTAGCTGCTACAATACCTTCTTGTGGCCAACCTGATTGTTCATCATAGATAAACCACAAACCAAACATTGGTAACGTTTCATCCTACATTCTCTTGAGTCCTAACTTGCTCTGATGTAATGGATGATTTAGACAGTAAAGTGGTAAATTTTTGATGAATTCTTTTTTGGCTTTTGGATCAATATTTATTTTGCTTAAGATCCTTGCATAGTGTTCAACTACCCGCTGATCCATCAGTTTAAACCACCACTTCGAAATCAACGCAGGTAAAATCATGGTGCCATAACCTGCGGGAAGCTGAGGTACATCTTCATAATTTCTCAGCGTTTGAAAACTACGTGCTGGATAAACATAATGATCTGAATGGCGTTGTGATATAAAAATAGGCGGGCGACTAAATTATTATCGTTCCAACTATCCTCAAGTTGAGTGCGCATATATGCTTCAGCAGCCAATTTTTGAGAACATTTAAGGCTGAGTTTGCTACACACCATAACGCTATAGTGCCCATCGTCAGCTCCAAACAAACAGCGCTAAGTGAACTATCCGTTCATATCTAAAATACAATGAAAAAACCAAACATTTTAAAAACATCAAATACAGTACTGATTAAGATTTTTTAGTTAAATATTCAAATCAGTTCTTGATAAAACTGTATAATAAATCAGATCTTAAAGTTATTTTTGGGGCAAGGATGCGCGAGACAGATCACGAAATTATTCAACTCTTTAAACAACATGTTTTCCCTCTGTCTACGAAGCTGGCTGAAATGTTAAATGAACATTTCTCACATCAGACTGAACGTCGAGGTTGCGGTTATACACAAGCCACACGTGTTTTAGCTGAATACATCAACAGCCCACGCTTAAGCCAAGACTTCATCGACTTAAAATTGTTCGATCAATATGATACCAAAGCGTTGAAGGCACTACTTGAACAGTCTCAATATCTGATTTCAGACTGGCATAACTTAGACCTCAATGAAAATTTACAACAACATTTGGCTGGCCCAAATTCCACATTTCTTTCAGCACAAATACATGACCATTTTGAAAGACAGAAAAATTTAAGACACATTGCAGCACAAGCTCAATTAGAAGAAAGTCAGATTTTATGCCAACTGATTGCAGATATTATTTTACCTCAAACCTCAACTAACACAGGTTTAGTCGAATTAAAGACTCGAACAGAAAAGCCCAAAGTCGGCTCATGCCCAATGGCTGAAAACTTCTTCCTTAAAATTGCCCATGGACGAGTACTAAGACAAGGTGAAATCAATATCTTTGTAGATGAGGAACAGCAACCCCTCTTACTAGAAAAACTGAACATGGGAGATGATCACTCTTGTATTAGTCTCAAACCTATACTAATGAATGGTGTTTGTTTGCCAGCAGGCTCATTATTTTCGGTCGATTATGATCGAGATGCCATTCAAAACAAAACTCAAAATCAACAGTTTAAAGGCTATGTTATCCCCTACACAGAAGTAAGTGGGTTTTGGTTCTTAAGACTCACGACTTTGGCAGTGTCTCCTGAAAATCGGTCAAGAGCCTTTACAACCCACTATCAACAGCAAATTGACAATGGTTTATATAGTCCTGGAACCACGCGATTACAACAACTGCTTGATGTCGCCACTGCGCAAGTGAAGAACTAAACTATGTTAAACGTCTGCTACTCACCTCAATACTACGCTCGCACTCATACCAATAGTATGGAAAAATTGACGGCGGTGGCGGAAACACTAAATGATTTGGGCATAGTGCAATTTCATACACCGAAGAAAATTTCTACAGACATACTAAAGCAACTCCATGACCCTAAGTATGTAGAAGCCTTTGACACAGGACTGCCTGAAAAGTTAGCAACACTACAAGGGTTTAAACCTTGGAATCATCAACTCCGTGATGCAGTTTATCACATCAATGCAGGTCAAATTCTGGCTGCAGAGTTGGCTTGGGAACACCAAATCTCAGCCAATATTGCTCAAGGATTTCATCATGCCGTTTATGAGTTTGGGGGCTCTTTTTGTAGCTTTAATGGACTGGCTTTAGTGGCTCAACAATTCCCAGATAAACGTATCTTTGTGATTGATTGTGATCAACATGGAGGCAATGGAACAGCAGAATTTACTCGTCGCTTGAGCAATCTTTTTAATTATAGTATCTATGGTTTGGCTTTTGGCTGCCCAACTTATGAACGAGCTGAAACCTATCATATTCATAAAACCAATGGAAATTTTAGTCAGTATATCCTTGCGATTCATCAAGCTTTTAGCCTCGCTTTGGAGTGGAAAGCTGATTTGATTGTTTTTCAGGCAGGCATGGACTGCCATCAAAATGACCCTTGCGGTTCTTCATGGTTTAGTACGGAACTTATTCAAAAACGAGATGAAATCGTATTTCGTTTAGCCCAAAAGCACCAATTTCCACTAATGTTTGTTTTAGCTGGCGGTTATCAAAGCCTACCTGAACTGGTCAAACTGCATGTCAGTACCTTTCAAACAGCCTACAAAACCTACTATGCCAAGTAGGGATAGCAGTATTTAGTACACTCACCAGTGCCAACCTATAACGCATAAAAAATGCCAGCATATCGAAATATACTAGCATGGCTAATTACTCTATAAAATCAAGAAAAATCAAGTGATTTTTCAAAACCTTTTAACTCATAACGAGCCATTGCCAAGTTTGATTTAGAACGATCTAAAACTAAATATAAGAACAACGCTTCATTCGTATCCAAAGGACGAATCAAGTGATACTGCTTACCTAAAGTAATTAAAATATCTTCAATGTTGTCATTTAATTGTAAAGCCTTCGCAACTTTACGCTTAGAACGAATAACCTCAGTATTACCTGCTGCTGCTAATTCTAAGTCTACCCCACCGCCTTGAGTCGCAAGTGCTAGACCACTCTCACTATCAACAAGTGCAGCAGCAACAAAACCATCAAGACCCGTTAACGCATCTAAACTAATACGCGCCATATTATTTTACCTCTAGTTATAGGGTTACCCCGGAAAAAATCAAAGACCAAGTTTTCTACGTAACTTTCCAATAAAGCCACGTAGTTTATTCATTTGACCAGTTTCTACTTGTTTTGTATCTATATGATACTTCACTTCATTTTGATCAATAAAACGACCTAATTGCAGTAAAACAGCACATGCTACAAAATTCAATACTTTTTCATTACTTAAATTCAGAGCCTGTTTTACATCTGCAATATGAGCACCCTGTGAAAAACAGGCAGCTATTTTTAAAAAGTCACGGCGTTGCAAATCTTTTTCAAGCTGTGGCCAAATATCAAGCTTAAAATTCTGATTAAGATCTACCTTCGGTAAATCCATTGATGGCGAGGAATTTACAACCTTCCATAACCACACTCTTAAGTCATAGACTTCTTTGTCTTTTATCGTATCTTGTACAATTTGTGCCGTTGCATAGGTTTGATTCAATGTTTCATTAAATTGAATCGTTTTATTCGGATTGACCCAAACACGCTCTGTACGCGTATCTACCAATGCAAGAAAACCTTGTGCATCAAATAACTGAATATACCCATTGCGTGGAATAAAGATTTCATTAAATACTTGTTCCGTCGTCATTTCAGGGTTTAAAACCGTCAGTGGTGTCAGCTGCGTATGTGTCATTTCCATGGATGGTATTTCAAATGACATCAACTCTGACTGTGGAATGACTTTTTTGAATAACCAATCACGTAAATATTCGGCATTAGGCAGAGGATAAAATAACTGATCCCCTACAATTCGTCCTGCATTCTCTACCTTTTTAACCAAACGTAGATAAGCAACACTCTGAAGAGATAAAAGTTTTTGAATGCCAGGTGCGTTAAAAAAGGCATCATTAACGAGTAACAAATCAATTTCTTGTTCAGCAAGATTTACCCAATTCACATTCATATTTTTAGGTAAAGAAAGCAATATCTGTGTTTTGATTTGATCTAATGAATTCAAACTTAAACCAAATATCGCAATATTTAATACATTTTTCATTCATGAACCCACTAAAAAATCATCTATCGAGATCATGACTGCACGCCATTTCACTCTAAACAAAAAAAAGTTCAACCGCATCCATTTTATGAGGCAACGCTCAATTGTTGGCTTGCCAATTTTTCACTTAATTCTTTGTAGTAATACAACATTTGTCCAATCAAAATATCTGTGCTAGTTACAGCAACCATCACCATTGGATATTTCGAGTGATTAACTGCCGTTAAAAATACTTTTCCATTTTCAGCATCAAGCGTAATTGTCTGACAACCCACAAGTTGGATTTCTGAAATAAAAGCAGAAACCATCGCCAAAATAGAGCTACTAACTGCTGCTATTTTTCCTTTATTTTCTATATTTTTCTTCGAAGCTAAGCAAAGTTCAAAGCCATCCGATGAACATAGCATGACAAAATCAATACCAGCAACAGTATTTAAAAAATGCTGTAATTCTGAATTTGCGTATTCAATCAACTCTTTCGGAATTTCACGAGGATTATTCATTTTTAGCTACCTATTAAATGACTGGCTCTGCTTGTAATTCTAGTGTTGCAATTAACGTTTCTATCATCAGCAAGACATCATCTTTTTTACGTGCATCTACCGCAAATAGTGGAAATTGTTTTTGATGTATTTGCATCCAATCACGGTAAATTTTCAGCTTATGCTCATGCTCTTCATCTAAATGAGTAATTCCCACCACAATATTTGAGCCATAATCTGCAAAAGCATTTAAATAAAATTCAAGATCTTTCAAACGGTCAGTTTGACTATGATCAATTAATACCACGGTCCCTATTGCCCCTTTACAAACAATGGACCACATGAAGTCAAAACGATCTTGACCAGGTGTCCCGTACAAACCAATTTTTGTACCGTCATCTAGACTAATTTCCCCATAATCAATGCCGACAGTCGTCAAAAATTTATGGTGTGCTTCTGTATCGGTATTGACAGCTTCGGTTGTTACTACAGAAATATCAGATAATGCTTGGATAGCAGCAGATTTTCCTGCCCCCATTGTCCCTCCAAAAACAATTTTATATTGCTGTAATATCATTCAGAAGTCCCAAATAGCGAAAAAGTGTGTACTGGTTCACATTATATTTTATTTGATTGACAAAAAACATCATTTTATAAACCATTTAGTAAAACTTAATTACATATTTCCCTACTTTTTGTATACCTTTTAATCTTATTTAGATGTATTTCTATATATTAAATAATGCTAAGTATATGTATTTTATATATAATCAATTTTATAAATAAGAATCATAATCAATTAGTATTAGATTGGCATTTTTTATCATGCAAAAATCAATCTTTTTATTAGATAAATAAATATAGGTTAAACTTTTTTTCCAATCAATAAAAAAATACTTTTCACGTAAATATCAATTCTTAAATACCCTCCTCTTTGCAAAATCATCGCTATCTGGAACAAATCTAATCTATAAAAGATGCAAATTCAGCGCGATGTAAACGGTTATTTACAAAATCATTTAAGTGAATTTAGCTTTTTATTAAGCTGAACTGATTACTAAAATAAAAATAGAATGACTATCAAACCCTAGTAAAATTAGAAGAGTAAAAATATTTTATAGTGGCTTACTTATTTTTTATTTGCTGAAAGCACAAACCACTAAATCCTGATAGCGACAGACCATCAAGGTACATTTCAACATTAATGGTAATCTGCTTTAATTACTGCATGATTTTTCTGATCAAAAATCCTTCAACAACCTGAAAGATTTTTATCCCCTTAAGATCAACCTAAATTTTCACACTTACCTGCCGTTGCTGTGGTGAAGATGGCAATAAATTTTCGAACATTTGCATCAATTCAAAATTTTCTGTTTGCCATTTCGGTTGCTTATCTTTATCAATCAGCAAGGCACGGACACCTTCAATCATGTCCCCTTGCTCAAACCAGATATCTTGTAAATCACGCTCTAACTGCATACATTGCTCTAAAGATAATCCACGACCTACATATTGAAGTTTTAAGCTGATTTGCTTGGCCAACAAAGAACGTTGTTGTAAATTGGCTAGGATTTTTTCAGCCCAATCCATATAGTCACTGTCTAATGTATTGGCTAAGCTGTCTTCAATATCCTGCAAATCTGCATGTGAAAAATGATGCCGAATCGCATCTTCATAATGTTTTAGTTCGCTAGGTGCAGGTTCTTTTAAATAACGCGCAATGGTCTGCTCAATCGACTGTTGGGTTAATTGCGTAGCATGCGCCAATTCTGTTTGTAGCTGTGCTAAGTGGTCACTCGGCACCAGATAATCAATTAAGTCTAAATGTAAGGCATCGCTACTACTGATCTGTTCACCCGTCACCGCCATATACACGCCCACATCGTCTAAACGAGACAGGAAATGGGTTGCGCCCACATCGGGGAAAAAGCCGATCGCGGTTTCTGGCATGGCAAAACGAGATTTCTCACTACTAACAATAATCTGGCAAGCTTGTGCCAAACCAAAACCACCGCCCAAAACATAGCCATCTAAAAACACCAGCACAGGTTTCGCATATTGGCGTAGGCTCTTCAGCATGTGATATTCATCTGCAAAATAGCGTTGATAGTTGGCAGTTCCATTTTGATAACTGTCATACAGGAAGCGAATATCACCACCTGCACAAAAGGCTTTCGGGCTATTGGAATTGATCAAGACAGCTTGAACTTGATCATCCTCTCGCCATTGTTCTAGCTGCTGGCTAATGCCATGAATCATGTTTAAGGACAGTGCATTCAGATGACTCGCTCGATCTAGCGTAATCACGCCTAAATGCCCTTGCATGCTAATCTGTAAATTATTTTCCATGCGAAGACTCCTTTTATTGATTTTTAAATTGTGCTGGACGCTTTTCCACAAAGGCTTTCATGCCTTCTTTTTGATCAGACGTTGCAAAAATGGAATGGAAAGTACGACGTTCAAAGCGTAATCCCTCACTCAAACTCACTTCAAAGGCGCGATTAATACTTTCTTTAATCATCATGGTTGCAGTCAGGGATCGCTGTGCAATTTTTTCCGCAGCCTCTAGGGTATAGGCCAATAATTCATCTTTCGGTAGCACACGCGCCACTAAACCACTTTGTTCTGCCTCAATCGCACCCATTTGCCGTGCGGTTAAACACATTTCCATGGCTTTGGCTTTACCCAATGCCACCGTTAAACGCTGCGTTCCACCAATGCCAGGAATCACCCCAAGAGTTACTTCAGGCAAACCAAATTTGGCATTCTCCGCACAATAGATAAAATCGCACATCAAGGCCAACTCACAGCCACCACATGAAATTTAAAAACGTAATTTTTTGAGTCCCTCTGCTGAATTATGAGTTCACCAACATTTGCTCTTTGCATCAATCTTCGTAATAAATTTTTTTTCACGTTTGGTAGGCTCTTCCGTAAATTCAGAGTTGTATTTATTACGCCAATCGTAGTCAAAAAATTTCTCTATATCCGGATAAATCAAAATAAACGCTGGACGCACCCCATCAAACTCACAAAAGCTATATGTATATGCTTGCATCACACAGTTTAATAACTTTTTTACACTCTCCTTACTTTGAGGATCTTTAATCTCAATACCTATAGCGTCTACATCAAATCCCATCGATTTTGCTTTTTCATTTGGGCGGAGTAGCAAATCCAATCTTAAAGGAGAGTCATCAATAACCTATCTCCCTGCAACTTCTTCTTGAATATAGAAGAGATCACCTAACATCTCAATTAATTTTTCTTTGGCTAAATTTTCTCTATCTTGAGACATATTTAAATCATGTTTCCTATAACTGATTACTAAATCAAAAGCCGATAGTCATACGACATAGGGCTAAAGTTATTAAAATAAACTCCTATTCTAGCAATGTCATTTGCCGATTCCAAAGTAACAGGTAATCTAGAATAATAATCAAAAGTATTCCAATTCATTTTAGATAAACCTAAAATTTCATTCGCTAACTGGCTAATATCTGATTGCCCAACATAACGTTTAATAACTAATGGAACTGGGATTCTTCTTTTTCCTTGGAAATACTTAAAACTTGGATTTTGAGCACTTGGCGTAGCTCCATGCACCCATAATAATGCTGTATTAGAACTTTGGACAATTACCGTGCCTCTAGCAATAGGGAAACCATCTATTTCTAGTTTATTATTAACCAATTTAGATGACAAATATCGAAAAGAATCCTCAAAGTTAATTTCGATCAATTCTATATCTTCCACGCCTTCTAATCCTTGTATAAACCCACGCTGTTCTTCTGCTGTGAATGCTGTCCTCTTATGTATCACAACACGTCGTGGTAATTGCATTTTTGCATCAAAAAACATTTGTCTAATTTTCTCACCTGTTCTCCTTGCATCTTCTTCAGACATATAAGGATTATGATGGTGAATTATAGGGTTCTCTATCCGACCAAGTTGAAATTGCATGCCTTCCCCCCTAGCACTATAAATATGACTACAACCTAGAACAATCCTTTTAGAGTTTTCAGGATACGTGTTCCTATTGATACTGTAGCCTATCCCCACAAAAGCTGTCTGATTATCTATAGATTCCAATCGCCAAGGTGTCCGCATAGCTTTGACATAAAATGCTAATGATAACCACCACTTCACTCTACAACTTTGGGAACTATTAACCGTTTTCTCTCTTACAAATTGGGTACTTATTCCCTGCTGAGCGGCATATGCTTTAATATAATCATGTAAATCAAAGTATTCATGTTCTGATTTTATTGAAGTTAATAATTCCCATCTTTTAGGAATATAAATAATTACAACTGTACCCGTACGCAATTCTAATTTTTTCAAAGCATCGAGCTCATAACAAATTCTATTTGCTAAACTTTTTGCATTATCAATAGCTTTTTGTGCTGAAAGAGCTTCATCTACAAATCGCCATGTATTTTCACCTATTTTAGGAAAGGTTATCGGTACGCCAAATGCATTTGTAAATCCATGAAATGGATGTAAATAATCTTGTTCTGATTTTTCTGGTAATGACTTTTCATGAATTCCCCGTAAAAGATTATTTACAATCCCTGCATCCTGACGTGTACTTATTACATTGATACAAATTTCAGGGCATAAACCAGAACTGGTATTTTTATAATCCCAAGGGCGATTTTCAACTAATCCTTTTAAAGGGTTAATATGAGATATTTCATTAGATATAGAATTTGAACCAAAAATTAATTTTGCATCCTGAATGATCAAGCCTTTTTGAGTTGCATGCTTATTGAAATCAGTAGGAAGCTTTCGTGTAGCATAATTAACTAAACCAGCATAAAGTGGCTTTTTACCTAAATTAAATATACCGCCACCACTGACTATAAGGTCTTTTTTTGTAATGATATCTGCCCACTTTTCTAATATCTGACTATATTCTTTATTATGTTGATAACCGAATTTTTTATTCTTTATAGTTTTTACAACATCATGATCAGGCAAAGATTCATCTAAATTTAATACAAGCAAATCAGGTTTAAATGTTAAATAAATATCATCTTTAATAAAATTTAAATTTAGAATCAAAGCATCTATTATCTTATATTTTTTCCCATTGTGAAATTCGATAGAACTTACATCTGGATTCCATATCCGTTTATTTTGATCTGAACTGAACTCTAAATTTTTGACAATACTTTGGATTAACCCACGTCTAATGAGAGACTGAATCCTTGTATCGTTCAATACATCAGTTTTTGAAAAATTTACTACCGTTGGCGTACTTAGATAGAACTCTCCTAAATATTTCCTGAGTTTATCAACATCCGCGAAAGCTATGATTTCCTTTCCTATTTTTGAAAGTACTACTTCTTTAAAGTCCACTTTACTATTAAGCCAATCAATATAATTTAAGCTCCCTTCAGGATATTTCAATGTAACTTTAAGAAACTGGCTAGGAAGTTTAACAAAAGGGTAAGCATTACTTTTAATAAGTGAAGAAATATCATTTTCTGGAGCTGTAAATTTAGCTGGCTTCTTAGCAATACAAGGAATTTCCTGTAGCATTGACAATGCTTTACTCAACATGTTGTCATTCAATAATTTTCTAGAAATTTGCTCTACGGTGTCATCAAATCCCTCTGTTGAGACATAAAAAGCATCCCTATTGTTTTTTCTTGCTAGTTCCAATAGCTCCATCACTGGCTGGCTTATTGTTTCACCATACCCACACCAAAATAATCTTGATTTAACCGTTTTAGAAAAAATATTTTCTAAAACTGTCATTAAAGATTTATCTCGACCGCTATAACCAATAACTACAAGATCATAGTCCTGTAACTCATGTTCAATATTATTTTTTAAATTTTCTTCCTGATGTCTTAATTGTTCATCTGTATTTTTAAGCTCATCGTAACGATAATCTCCATGCAATGAAACTACCCTTATCTCGCCCTCACTATGTTGTCTGGTAATACGTTGGGTATTATCCAGCCCAATTTCAATACATACAACATCATTCGAATGACAAGCCCGAGCAACCAAACCATCAAAGTTTGTAGTCCACACAGTTTTTATTATTTTTGCTTGAGCAAGCAGTGGTAATAATTTATACCCGATATGCGGCTTAGCCATCTCAACATATTGCTGAAAGAAACTTCTTCTATCCTGTTCTGTGATATAGCATTCTTTTGCATAAAAAGAGTATTCTTCTGGACTATTCAAAATGGGATATTCTCCTCTTTGATCCAACCATTTTTGAATTCGATCTTTTGTACCTTGTAGAGATAACTCTCCAACTGTTTCCCTTAGAAGTGGATTTTTAGTTATAAATATTTCACGCTTCCACTCCCAGATACAACGCTCTGCGGATGGCATACCAGAAGATATTGAGGCTCCAGCACCTAATAATAAGCAAATCGGCCTTTTTTTATTAATATCTATAGATCGTATAAAGGCGTCAATCGCAATTTTATATGGTGTCATCCTTTTAATTGTCCTTATGATTATTCTTTTCTAGCCTTAGATTATTAAATAATCTCTTATTATTCAAGTTATAAAATCTGATTCTATATTCTTAAATTCAGTTCTATCCAAAAAATCAAATTGAATAATATAATTCTCAGACGAATAGGCTATATGGACCCTAAACAAAATAGAGGGATTACTACATATGGTTTTCGCTCTACTTTCCGCGATTGGTCAACTGACAAAATAAATTACTCTCGCGAATTCTGCGAACATGTCCTTACACATAAACTGCCTGATGAAGTTGAAGCAGCTTATTTACGTGGAGTTTAACTTGAAAATAGAAAAGGATTGATGACTGATTGGAATCTGTTTTTTTGTAAATTACGATTAGTTTTTTTTGAAAATTCACACAATAAAAATATCCATTCAACTACAACTCACCCCTGTATATTTACAGGATATTATATTCGTGTATATTAATGATATATCTAATAATTGCCAAAAAGTCCGTACTAAAATAACGCATAAGTATGTACACTTTGGATCGGAGCATGTAGGCTAAAATTTACAAGAATAATCAACCAAAATATTAGGATAGAGAAATCATGGATACCGTAGTGGAACATTCTGAAAATACCACGGTAGGGGATCAAATCAAAATCGTATATGACCTGGAAAAGTATATATTTGAAAAAATCTATTCTACTCCACCCTTCAGTTTCAACGAGTCTATCAGGATGGCCGTTGATTTCGAAATGCTTAAAACAATAATATATGCATTACACGATGAAGGGCTATTTAAAGAATCGAATGAAGATCGAATAAAAAGATTATGTAAGGATCCTGTGCAAGTACCTATTCCTTGTAAAAAAGGTGACAATAAAGTTGAAAAACTGGACTTTGAATATTTCCCTAAACATTATCATGAAATCATTTCAGACATAAAAAGCTATCGATCCGCCATCGAAACTAAAAATTATACGCAAGCAAAAATTATATATAAGAGCTTACTCCAGCAATACTCAAAACATCGTGATTGTTACGTAGTCGAATTATTACCTGAAAGCCTTCAAAACACGATCGATAAAATTCAACTCAGCTATCTTTCACAAGAACCTGATGAAATCAAAGAAAAAGCTTATATCGACTTTGTTAAAGAATTTATCAAGAAATACGAATATGATCATGTGTCACTTTGGAATGCGTTAAAGTTTTCAAGACAGGATCAGAATACGCTCAAGGAATTGTCTTTTCTTTCATTTCGATTCATTGGTCCATTAAAAAATAAGTTTGCTATACGCCAACACAATTCGAAGATCCAGTCCCTGAAACCCAAAAAAAATATACTGTTCGAACAACTTATGGAGTATCTGGACAAAAAAGCGACAGCATATGTACGTGAGATTTTAATGCAAACGTATGATCACAAAGAAAAAATATATATAAAACAACAAGAAAATATTGACAAACTTTTACGGACTAACTTTAAAAAATATCAGACAAAGATATTAAACAGAAAACAACAGGCTAAAATTATTGCTAAGATTAAAACTAAATTTACACCTCAAATAATAGAAATATTAGAAGACAAACAGGAGAAAAAACAGCAACAGCTTGATTTTAAAGTGCAACTGCAAGAGCACATTGTGCGAAATCTGACAAATTCGTCAACAGGAACTATAAGCAGTGAGCCTGTTTATGACCCGTACTTATTTACTCCTACTGCATCTATCCATGGCACAAATACTCTAACTGAACTAAAAACAAAAGCCACCCGAAATAAATCTGCTAAAAAGCAAAAAAGTTTTCAGAATCAGGAGCATCCAACTACTCAGCTTAAAAGAAATTTTATTGGTGATACTAAAAGGATGCTAAAAAAGAATCATGAAATCTATCAGTCTTTGAAAAACCTTCTAAATGATTAAGTTCATCATTTCACACTGAGAAATATATTGGCTCCACGCACTTCCTGCATCAAGTGTATTTTCATTCAAGTACCGTCTATTCGTTGGTTCAACACCTTCCCGATTGAACCAACGCTATAGAAGGAAATCTAAATGTCTACTATCCAAAACACAGTACAAATGCTGCGTCTACATGAGCTGATTAAACTGATCGGTTTATCTCGGTCATCCATTTATGACCGGCTAAACCGACGGTCTAAACGCTACGATCCTAATTTTCCCCGCCCGTTGAAGCTTAACAATGCATCACGGTGGTTACTCTCTGAAGTTGAAGCGTGGATTGAAAGTAAAATTTCAACACGCAATCAAGGGAATGCTGAGAGCTAACGCTGTACTTGTAAATTCAAAACATAATGCAGCTGTGCAATGCATTCTGAAATTATAAGTATGGCTAGGCTATCATTTTAATTTTCAATGAATTACGGTCTTATATATTTACTATTACTCTATATCTATAAATCAAAGAATATTCTATCTATTTATAGATGATCAGTAGTTTTAAAGTATTCAGCTACATCAATGTTCATGTTACCCGACAAGTTATTGATGTATTGGCAATACTGGTGAAGTAAATACGATCATAGTTTATTCTAAATTAGCTGAACCAACCTTACATCCCATCATGGATACTGCGCTAAACAGTATCCATTGGATGCCTATACCCAGAATACTGATCACAGTTGCGCTTTTAACTTTAAATCGAGTTTAATTTATATGCGCATTATAAATGTAAATGCTGGTCGACATATGGGAACACATGACCAATGGCTCCAGCAATTTGAAACCGAACTGCAAATTACTCCAGTCAACGATGGTTATAAAACAACCCTTTTAGTAAATTCACAGGATAACATCCTAGCTCCTGCTATAGGGAGAGCTAAACTGGTCAAACAGTTCAAAAAACGCAACTTCCCTGAAGTCACAACTGAAACGAAAATACTATCGAATGGTCGCTATGGCTTTGCCGTCAAACACCCTGCTCAAATGAGTAATTTACCTTCTGATATTGCAGAACTTATAAATTATTCTACGCTTTCAGACATTATAAAGGGTCTTGATATTCAAGCATTTGATTATGCACTAAGCCAGATGTCAGAGGATGAATTAGATCTTCTACGTAATGGCACACCTCTATCTTCCAGTCTAAAGGAGAATTTGCTCCCGTACATTAATGCAATAAATAAGTTTATTGGATTAATTCGTGCCTTTTTTCGTCGCCCGAACATCAGACGCAAAGTTTACGATGAGCGGAAGAATCTGAAAAAAAATAAGTCTCGAATGATCGAAATGTTCAACTCTTTAATTGAACGGTATTCGCGTGTAGTCGTTGTTCGACTTGATTTATATCTCAAGCATAAACCTGAAACATTACTGCAAACCTGTTTCAAAGCTGAAGATTGTTTATCTAAAAATGATTTTGATGCATTTAAAAAGTGTGTTGAACAACTACTAGAAAACAAGCGGCATAATCCTGTGTTGAAACAAGCCATCGGTTATATTTTTCGTTTTGAATATACCCCAAGAAGTGGATTCCACTTGCATACATTCTGGTTTTTCAATGGGAATAAAAATCAGGAAGACATCAGCTTGGCACAAGGTATTGAAAAGCTTTGGAAAAAAGTGACCAATGATCAAGGTTATGCCTACATCTGTAATATGCGGAAGCATACTTATGAAAACTGTTTTTTAGGCACGATTGAATACAACCAATCGCAGAAAAGAAAGTGGCTTGAAGATGGCTTTGATTATCTCTGTAAAACCAGCCAGTTATTCATTTTCAGCAACATGAAAAATGGACGACGTTTCCAGATTAGTCAACCTTTAAAACCACAGACTCGTGGTCGTCCGAGAAAAAACCACCTAGAACTCAATGCCTTTGCGGGAGATGAAGCATGATTAGATTACAGCCTGACGAATCCTATGCATCTCTACTCAGTACTCACCATATCACTCAAGCGTATATCCAGCCTTTTATTGGCTATATACCCAATAATCGCCCTCCTGTTGGCTTGGATGATTATCTGAAGTTGTATTCTATGATTACTGAAAATAAGACTTTTAAGATTATCTCTAAACAACCAACTTACGACTATCTGGTGCCTCATGTTTATCTAACGCCCAAGGGGGTTAATTTACTCAAGATTATTCAGGATATTCCGATTAATCCTTTTCTGACTGGTAAATTTTCAGATGTGATCATCAGACCTGAGATAAAGCTGATGGTTGATTTGCTGTATAAGCACAGGCTCATTGACTTTCCACTTGGATTGTATCAACAGTTTGAAGCAGTTGTTGATGGGTTCTGTCAGGATCTAAAAGTGAGATCTAAAACACGAGATTTTATGAGCTTGAAAAATCACTGGGATTCTTCATTTGGCAACTCTAGAAAGGCTTATAATCGTTTTGAAGAAGCTGTCTTATGTAACAATCCAATGTTTCAGGTTCATTCATTGCTTGTTTCTGCTGAGTTTATGAATGTTGATGATTTTTCAATGGATCAGAAAACATTTAGTCCTGTGACTGTTGAGGATATGCTGCGTGCCACGTCAGGTAAAATTATCGAAGCAGTCTGGGCTAACAATGCTGAGAATCACACTCTAGGTATTTTGTCGAAACAGGAAACGACTATTCGAGGTTTTAAGAGTATTCGGCTCATATTTTTTGTAGCACGCGAAGATACCGACTTTACCCCTTTTGCTGAATCTCAGCTCTATACAGATGTTGAACCTTTTGTATTCCGAGAAGGTAAAACCAGTGTTGTGTGGAGTGATATTGCTTGCATGAACTCAGGGATAGAACCTTTAGTTTATGGTATAGAATCCAATTTTTACGATACAAGTCAGAACTACATTGGTATGCGTCTTACCACTTTAAAATACAGTTTGATTGGTCCGGAATATTGGGTTCGGTTCAAGTACACCAACACAACGTTTAAAGTCGAAAAAAGTTCATATTAATCAATTATTTTATGATTAATAACATTCGTGTAACCCTGAAAGTTTCGGCTTTCGGGGTTTTAAGTTATGCGTAATTTCACCTGTATTGTGTTGAAGTTATTCGACTTCACTTAAACATTCTAACTATTTTAAGGTCTGTTGACATTTACTATGCAAAAAATAGCGAGAAAGCGATATTTAATCGCCAAACCAAATCTACTTCTCACTATGCCTCGTACAATGCTGACTGATCAACACTGGTTGAATCGTACCGAGATTGTAGGAGGCCATTTTTCTTGAGCAAATAAGTCTATGACAAAATCAAAATATCCCCTAGAAATCAAAGAACGAGCAGTTCATTTACTTCTCGAATCTGAAAAAAATTATTCATCAACTTAGGCAGTAATCACAGCGATTGCTCCTAAATTCGGCTGTACACCCGAAACACTTCGTCGTTGGCATCAGAAGTACCTCGATCAACAGAATCCTGTCAAAGTACAGCGAAGCCATACCGATGCTACTTTTTGACGTAACTCAATACGAAGAATTTCTGTTTGAGCGTTAGCTGAAACCATATTCTCAGCGCCTTCAATCTGAGCGCTATTGATCCTTAGAGTAGGTGCATATTGCTCAGCAAGCTTCAACGCTGTATCCAAAGTCAATGGCTAGGATAAGCATGACCATAACTCAAGATAAAAATAGATTGTCGTAATTGAGCATCCATCCCATTTTAGGGACAGCTTTTCTTTATTAAAGTTCATATTTTTAGCTCTAAAATAATGTACACTCGTACGTGCAGAACATCCATAGAAAATTCAATGAATGATGATTAGTCATCAAATTAATTAGAGCGTGGAGGTTTCCATAAATTGGAAGGATCAAATGAGGTGAAATTTTGATTTAATGGAGAAAAAGTAGACTGTTCCGCAGGGGAAGAAACCATAGATTGCAAAACACCTAGCACTATAGATATATATGCAATTTTAGAAAATGACATAATACAATCTTGCTTAGACATACATGATGAATCATGTATTTGCTTCTTAATCTGTACATCAGCTTTCATACAATCTATGTGCATAGTACTTGCTTTTTCATGATCTTTAGAATTCATCATTTGCATGGATTGCATATTGAGATGACATTAAATATGGACTATGTACAGATGCAGTGGCGGCTGTCGATCCTACGATGAGGATTGCAAATGATAAAAACAGCGAAAGGCATGTTTTTAACCAGCGCATAAAATCATGACCAAAAT
>NZ_QKVN01000109.1:0-995 GCF_003231195.1 Acinetobacter sp. WCHAc060042 | reverse complement strand
GTTCTAAAATTTGATAGAATTTATTAAAACTTTAGATTCTAAGTGTAAATAATGAGAAGCGCTAATATTCGACGTGATGGCTACTTAAAATTTCTGAATACATGGCAAGACCGTGATGTCATTAAAGTACTTTCAGGTGTACGTCGCTCTGGAAAATCCACCTTATTGGCGATGTTTCAACAAGACCTAAAAGCACAGGGTGTACAAGCCGAAAACATCATTGCCATCAACTTCGAATTTATGGAATTTGAAGAACTCACCGATTACCGTAAACTACATGATTATGTATTGTCCAAAGTTGATAAAAGTAAAAAAAACTATGTTTTTTTAGATGAAATACAACATGTTACCAATTTTGAGAAAGTGGTCGACTCTTTATATGTTCGGGATTATATCGATTTATATATTACAGGCTCAAACGCATTCTTTCTAAGTGGAGAACTTGCGACTTTACTTACAGGACGCTATATCGAGCAACATGTTCTACCTTTGTCATTCCAAGAATTTAAACAGTGGCATATTGAAAATAATCCGATCATCCAACAATTATCCAATCGTGATTTGTATGCCATGTATACGCGCAGTAGTTTCCCTTATACGCTTGCCATGACTAGCCAGCAGGAAACTTATGATTACTTGCAAGCGGTCTATGCCAGTGTAATGTTTAAAGATGTTATTCCCCGTTTGAATACTGCCGATATTAACTCTCTCGAGCGTGTCGCAAGATATTTGGCAAGCGTGACAGGCTCACCTATTTCCATCAATAAAATTAAAAATACCTTTGTTTCAAGTGGGGTTAAAATTTCATTTGAAACAGTAAAACGCTATATTCAGGGCTTACAGGACAGTTTGTTATTTTATAGTGCCGCACAATTTAAAGTACGCGGGCGTGAGTTATTACAATCCTCTGAAAAATACTATTTAGTTGATGTCGGATTGCGCCGGATTATGTTGCCTGATGCTAATGCTGATCAAGGTCATATCTTAGAAAATGT
>NZ_QKVN01000108.1:0-1083 GCF_003231195.1 Acinetobacter sp. WCHAc060042 | reverse complement strand
AACTCTTAGATACTATAAAAAACAGCCTCTTTTAAAAGAGGCTGTTTTTTATACACTGAGAATACTGATACATCGATTATTTAAGATACTCATGTTTTCTTTCAAATCAATATACAGACTTAAAAGTATTTATGAGCTAAAATAGTTCTTATCCTAACCAACAGAAAATATTAAAATCCTATATTATTTTAAGAATTGAATTTGCAATAAAATAAAATATTTACTATATTCAGATAATTAAAACTTTAGAATAATTTATGAGCAGCCCATTTAACTCTGAAAAAATTATATCGCATAAGATTAAAGAGTCAGAACTAAGTACTTTTTTAGTAGGATTCGACTTGACAGATGATGGCCGAACTCAATATAGATTGAAGCCTCTAATTTCAAAATTATTAGATGTTATACATGAATTTGCCTTTGGTTTTCATGAAGGAACCTCGACAGACAACACCCAAATCTTAGGAAAAATAGCAGAAGCGGCAAAGTCAATATATAAAATTGATGACTTCAAAAAAGTTAAAGAAATTTACGAAAATAATGAAAATATTGATGATGCAATACAAGATAAATATTTAAGACGGGGAGAATTTGGTGAACTCATCCTTCATTTATTGCTACGAGATTTCTATAGTACAATACCATTATTATCCAAAATTTATTTTAAAGATTCATTAGGTCATACGGTCCATGGTTTTGATGCTGTTCACATTGATCCACAAAATAAAACGTTATGGTTAGGAGAGTCTAAACTTTACTCAAGTGGGAAGAGCGGAATAAAAGCTCTAATACAGGACATACATGACCATTTCAAGTCAGATTATCTTGAATCAGAATTTATGCTGGTCTCAAAAAAAATTAAACATTTCGATAATATTCCAGAAAAGGACTATTGGATTGAGCTTATTTCCGATGAGACAAAATTAAGTGAACAATTAAATGCTATAAATATACCTTTACTCTGTACATATACATGTAACTTATTTACAGAACATGACGATGAAAATACTGCTACATTTATTCAAGCTTACGAAAAAGAAATGATTGAATTAAAAAAATATTTTGATGAAAATTACGACCATC
>NZ_QKVN01000107.1:0-1091 GCF_003231195.1 Acinetobacter sp. WCHAc060042 | reverse complement strand
TAAGACATCCACCCCAAGTTATTCACTACATTGCGTTGGTGTGTTGCGTATTCTATATAGTTTTATTTGTAACGCAAGCACATTTATATAAATATTTCAAAAAAACCACCCGACTGGTTATTTTTAAATCAAAATATCTATTTTAGATTAAATTATAGCCAATATCTGCAGTTTATCCACTATATAAATGCGCTATCTAAATAATAAAAACAGCTAATGCTGTTTTTTAATATTTAGTGAGTAGATTATTGTGCTTGTTCAGCTAACCAAGTCATAAACGCTTGGCGTTCAGATTTCGATGCACTTTTCCAAGTATTAATTAATTGCTGAGCATTATTAGCATTTGGCAGATCTTTTGGTTTCACTACTTCAGCTTTTCCTACCACTGCTTGTGACGTATATATCGGTGCAGGCTGCGCAATCGTAGTTGCTTTTTGAGTGAGATCGGTTGGCGCATCATTAAATAAATTTTTCAGAATGCCAGAGCTTTGCGTTTTACTGCCTTTTTGTTCGACCAATAATTGATTCTTGGCATCATATAAACCAAAAACGGGCTGTTTAGCATATGCCTTTGCATCATCATGGTTTTGTGGCGGATTGAGTAAAGCTAAACGATAGGTCTGCTGATCTTGTAGAATTGGAGTTTTAATGTTCACCACACCAGAGCGAACAATATCATGCGAACCAATGCCAGGATGCTCTTCAAAAAACTGGATATAACGAACACTGATAATATTTTCGCCTGCATCAATACTATATGTACTGTCTGAACTAAATAAACGACTCTTGACCTCTTGCCCATTTAAACCTTCAATTTTAATTTCTTCAGGCGCGGTAATGGTTACTGCTGAAAATGCGGAAGTACTCAACATCAATACTACTGTTGCAAGGGTTGCACGTAAGGTCATTTTTACACTCTATCCGTTGTTTATTAAAGTTTAGTTGCACTATGCAGTGTATAAATGACAATTTTATGACAATTTCTGAGCCTAGAACCAACCTACAACTACAATATATATTGCTAAGCTTTTATATTTTAAAGATAAATACCCAAACAAAAAAGAGCAGATCTACTCTGCTCTTTTTCATTT
>NZ_QKVN01000106.1:0-1091 GCF_003231195.1 Acinetobacter sp. WCHAc060042 | reverse complement strand
TCCTTCCAAATACATGCTCTACTTGAATTCGTCTACGACCAATCTCTCTATTTAACTTTTTTAATTCAGAATCTAATTTTTCAGTTTTCTTTGCTTTAGATGGCATGAGGCATCCAAAACCCAATTTCTTTATCCCTAAATACCCCTTATCAACAATAAAAAAGGGCTTAAATTTTAAATTCCTCATGCTTTTTTTAAATATTTTAAAATCATGCATGCTTCCATGACTTCCACATACACTCAGTATTTCACCTGTTGTATAGTGCATAGATAGCTGAAATTTAAAGGTATGTCGCTTTTTTTTACCGCTATACCATTTCTTCTGTTTTTTTTGGACGTTGAACTAATATTTCAGTTGCATCAATCACAACAACTTCCCAATCCACTTCATCTCGATTAGGAAGTTGTTTTGGCAAGTTAAATTTTCCAGAACGGATTAAGGTATCTTCAATAACACGTGTGATACGAATTGCACTCGTTTCAGATACACCGTAACTCATACCAAGATGGAAAAATGTTCGATATTCTCTCCAATATTCTATACATAAGAGCAAACGATCTTCCAACGGTAATTTATGCGGTCGTCCTTTACCAATATGACCAGGTAAATGCTTATTTAGCTCGGCCAACATGAGGTTAAATGTAGCCCAACTAACACCGGTAAGCCTACGAAACTTAACGTCTGATAATTTTTGAATATCTTTGAATTTCATCCAAGGATTATCCCTTGAATTAAATAATTTTGCTGATTAATTTAAGATCAAATAAATTGTACGTTTTTTGATTTATGACGGAAGTCTATTGAA
The DNA here is from genome assembly GCF_003231195.1 of Acinetobacter sp. WCHAc060042. NCBI lineage: Bacteria > Pseudomonadati > Pseudomonadota > Gammaproteobacteria > Moraxellales > Moraxellaceae > Acinetobacter > Acinetobacter sp. WCHAc060042. The sequence continues at coordinate 285 of NZ_QKVN01000106.1, read as the reverse complement.
ATCAATTATTTTTATTTTTACTTTATCCTAAAAATTATTACGCTGGATTAAATCAAAACTATTAAATTAATATCGCTTATACTTTTAATAAATAGAGAGGTGGATCAGGAAATTTGAACAACACTTATAAGTGATATTTTGCTCCCCAAATGATGTTATAAACATCAATATATGGAGTATTTTATGGCACGTAGACCAAGAAGAAATCATTCAAATGATTTTAAAGCTAAGGTAGCACTTGCTGCGATTAAAGCAGAAAAAACACTTGCTGAATTGAGTGCTGAA
>NZ_QKVN01000105.1:0-1097 GCF_003231195.1 Acinetobacter sp. WCHAc060042 | reverse complement strand
TTTGACAGGTTCTTTTACTTGGCGTCCCTCTATTTTTTTAAGGCTCTAGACTAGCAGATTTGCACTTAGTTTTACCTAATGAGGTCCCACAACTCTGTTGCTAGCTCATTAGGCTCCCTCATCCAACGCCATTCTGTTTCTTTAAGATGATAATCAAAATACTCTTTTGATATACCGTTGAACTTTGCTAGCCTTCTTTTACAAAAGCTCCAGAATGATTCTATTCCATTTATATGACATTGTCCTCTAGCAAATTCATTCACTCCATGATTTACTCTAAAATGCTTTGAGTAACCAACATCTACCAAACCATTGTATCCACGCCAACCATCACTATAAATTACACTTTCAAGTGCAACTTTACCTAAGATAACTTGTTGTAATGTAGTCTTTTTACAATCAGGGACTATTTCTGTATAAACTCGACCATTCCTTTCAAATATTCCAAATACAGGTTGTTTTAAAGTACCTCGACCTCGCTTCAACTTCCCATGAAAACCACGTTGTCTTTTTGCCCTAAAATAGCTCTCATCAATTTCAATAGAACCTACAAACTTTGCTCTTAAATCTGTTTGATGATCGTAGATTGCTTTTCTAAAAAGCATGTACCAATAGTTGATGGTATTACGGTTCAAGTTAAGCAATAAGGCTGTTTTAGAAGCAGGAATATCAATGCAAAAGCACTGAATAATTTTTTAAATCTTATAGTGACTTAATTTACTGTTTTCTATCATGATTCTAGACTAACATATCTATTCTGCTAGTCTAGAGCCTTAATAAATAAGAGTATCCATGTCTATCCTCAACTTTACTTATTTTCAGATAGCAACCAATCGAGAGCACTCATTTTTACAATACCATTATAATTTGCTTCAGTCCCTATCGTGTCTAAGGTAAGTAAATATTTGGGATACGAATCAGAAATTTTCTGTAATGGACGTAACTCTCGGCTGAGTGTCTCTTCATTGAGCGTTTCTAATGCCACTTGATAATAAGTTAAATTCTGTAAAGTATCGACAGCAACAAAATCAATTTCATATTCATCAACACGCCCTACATAGACGGTATAACCTCGTCTGACAAGCTCAAGATAAATC
>NZ_QKVN01000104.1:0-1119 GCF_003231195.1 Acinetobacter sp. WCHAc060042 | reverse complement strand
TATCAATGGTAATCAACACCCCGCTTGGATCTTCAATCATGCCAATCAGAAAATAATTATCTGCATAGGCTTCCAGGCCGCGTAGCTCCATGTTCAGTTTATCCACGCTTTTAATAGTGGTCTTCACCACATAATTTGCCTTGGCCAAACGACAATCTTGATCAAACAATCGATATGGGCATGTGGCTTGAATCTTTCGAGTCACCGCATTACGCCCCACCTTGGTGTATTCCGTCTCAAATTGAAGTTTGATGCCTTCATCATGCGGTTTGACTTTGGTCAATCGACCTGACCAAAACTGTCTAAACTCAACCCCTTCATAACTGAACATTTGAACCGTGGTAATTTCTTCAAGTTCAGAACGGGAAAGGTTCTGGGCGAATACCGAAAGCAATGAAAATTCTATCTCCATGGTTTGCTTCTCTAAGTCTCGTCCAGACTTATGCGAACCACGTTTAATCACATGCGGTTCATACACCACACCTGCATGCTCAATAAAGGCATCACCATTGGTATACGCTCGTTGTACATTTCCTGTTTGGAAGAGATAGAGCTCTCGCTTGGCAATGGTTGATTGCCCATTACCAAGCAACCGAGTAAAAAATTTCATCATGGTTCAATTTCCAAAATGGCAACTGAAGACTCAGTGATGCCAGCACCTTTATATTGAATATCCACTGAATCGTTATTGAGCCGATGAAGGCCCAAATAGCTGATCATTCGAATATCCACAGCAGCTTTATTGAGTGCTGGTGTAATGGTGAGTCTCAGTGTGTTACTGGTTTGCACTGCATTTGAAATGCTATGTGCAGTCCAATTGCCTGACTTGTCTTGAATAGCGATATGCTTTCGATTCGAGGCATATTCCTGGTACTGGTTCAACTCAACGTCAATCACAGTTGAAATCGCACCTGTACTTTTGAGATAGAAATTACGCTCAAATGTTGGCAACCAAAATGTGCGATATTGGCCCAGTCGGCGAAATAGAAACTGTCGATATTCAAACAAGGCTTGCTGACCTTTCATCATTGATCGCATCTGTTTGCCGTAACGGGCATGTATCCAGTTGCTATGCTGATCAATCGGCCCTAAACCAAAATCCACCACAGTCTGGTGCTG
>NZ_QKVN01000103.1:0-1169 GCF_003231195.1 Acinetobacter sp. WCHAc060042 | reverse complement strand
GCCTTTAGGGGCTTCTTTTTTTGACTATGAACATTGATCATTTAATAAAAGATATTTTTAAAAAGAAAGGACTTCTTCATACTGTCGATGTTCAATTATTTATTGAAAATATTGTAAAAAAATACTTAGAAACCCAAAATATACCATTTGAAGATATCAACTCAAGTAATCAGTTATCTTTTATACTTTCTCGAAAAGACATTGCAAATTTTAAAGCACCTGTAAGCGTAGCTTTTTCTATAAACCCTAATGAAGTACTTTTTAAAGATAATAAATATTTAGAAAGTAAAAAAGGAATACAGTTTGAAAAAAACCTCGAACAATATGTTGAATTTACTTCAAATATTTTAAATTCCACAGTAAAACGCAATGACTTCAAATCAGTAGTTATTTTAACGTTATTAAGTGACATAGAAATTGAGGAATTGAATTTTAGATTTTCACATATACATGATTTTTTTAATAAAGATGTAGGATTCTTAGGTACTTCATTTATAAATAGCATCATTCAAGAAATACCATCAGATGTTGATGAACTCACCAATAAATTATTTTCAATAAAAATTAAAGATTTGGTTTTTGAAAAGAATGAAGATTGGGTGACTAAAAGAAATGAGCTGATTACTAACCTGAAAAATCTGTATCAACACAGTGGAAAAGTTTCTCTTTTACTTGGTGCAGGAGTTTCATGCAGTGCAAATCTACCTAGTTGGGATGAACTAATTTCAAGTTTGTTTATCACCTACCTAGTTAATAGCAGTCTCGACAATACAGACTTACGCTCTATGAAAGCGGGAGAGTATGCTGAAATCATTAGACATATCAGCAGAACCTTTTCAGAGAAATATTTAAAATCTGCCTTACTTTCAGCAAGATATTTACGTACCGGATTTTCTACTCAAGACCAAGATTCAAAAGGTTTTATAAGAGAGCTACAAAAGAATCTATATAACAAAGAGAAAAAAGAATCAGAATTAATCAAAAGCATCGGAAGATTATGTATTCTGACCAGAACTGGAGCTAAAGTAAGATCTATTATTACGTATAATTTCGACAATTTAATTGAACAGCATTTAAGTAATTCAAATTTGAAATTTAGATCAATTTTTTTAGATAACGATAAATATAGTAATGAAGAATTGCCTCTATACCACGTACATGGATTTATT
>NZ_QKVN01000102.1:0-1176 GCF_003231195.1 Acinetobacter sp. WCHAc060042 | reverse complement strand
CTAGCACGGGCAATCAGCTTGTTTTAAAGCGGCGCTTTGATTCGTTTAGCAACATTGCACTGAACGATGCTGAATACACGGCATTAATGGATGATATTGCCTTAAAAACTCAAGCACTGGCAGATGCTCGAGCGGAATTGGTACTTAAACAGATGGCCTATGACCAAGCGCTTGAGGCATTGAATAATGCAGCTCCTGAAGATCCAAATTATCAGGACTTGGTGGATGCGCTTGCACTGGCTGAAACCGAAAAAAATGCAGCAGCTGATACAATCCCGATTGCTGAGGCTGAACTTCACTCCGCTGAAGAAGCCGTGCCTTATGTGACGCTTTATCCAGGGTGCTTAAAAACACCGGATGCATGTAAGGCCTATGCCAATCTGCCAAATTATGGCGGTTTTCCTTTTGTTCCGGGTGATAACCCATTAGTCAGACAGGTGGTGTGATATGTGGCCTCAGATTATTTTTGCTGTTGTGACCATGATTGTATCGGTCGCAGTGTCTTTAATGATGGCGAGGAATCAACAAAATAGAACAGTGGCGGGTGAGGTTGAAGCACCCAGCGTTGAATATGGGACACCAATCAAGGTGGTGCTCGGTTCACGCGATGTCGCGCCAACCTATACCTATTTTGGCGATCAAAAGGCGGTGGCTCTGAAAAAATGAAAATTTACATTCGACATATTCGGGCTGCTAAGTATTGCAGAAAAGAGGGCGTTAAGCCCTTTTTTGATGCTCATCATTGGGACTGGCCAGATTTCTTGGCCAATGGGATTGATGCCCAAAAGCTGATTGATACACAAGATGCCATGGCTTTAAACGTCGTAAAGATTGCACAGGAAGAACACAATGAGCGGCAGCAAAAAACAGGTTTATGCATATAAATATTTAGCTGGGTTTCATGTTGTGCTTGCCCATGCAGGGTGCTTTCTTCGTCGCATTTGGGTGGAAGATAAAGAAGCCTGGTATGGCGGGATGGGCAATGGCTCAAGCCGTATTGCGCAGCAAAATTTATTTGGTGGCGTAGATGTTGGCGGTGGTGGCGGGATTCAAGGAGACTTTAATTATTACACAGGCTCTCCAAACCAATTACCAGATCCTTATTTAGAGCAAAAGCTAGGGGTGGGGAATGTGCCTGCATATAGGGGTGTCAGCTCTCTGTGTGGTCATTTTTAT
>NZ_QKVN01000101.1:0-1179 GCF_003231195.1 Acinetobacter sp. WCHAc060042 | reverse complement strand
GTATCCTTGCTTCCATACAAATGAGCAAACACCACGCGAAGCTGGTACATTCCCCACACCTAGCTTGTGTTCTAAATAGGGATCTGGCATTTGGTTTTGCAAACCCGAATAATAATTAAAATTACCGGTTACTCCGCCGCCACCGCCCACATCTGTACCACCAAATAAATTTTGCTGTGCAATACGGCTTGAGCCATTGCCCATCCCGCCATACCAAGCTTCTTTATCTTCCACCCAAATGCGACGGAGAAAGCACCCTGCATGAGCAAGAACGGCTTGCCAACCTGCATAGTATTTATGTGCATATACCTGTTTTTTGCTGCCGCTCATTGTGTTCTTCCTGTGCAATCTCAACGACTTTTAAAGCCATGGCATCTTGTGTATCAATCAGCTTTTGAGCATCAATTCCATTGGCCAAGAAATCTGACCAGTCCCAATGATGGGCATCAAAAAAGGGCTTAACGCCCTCTTTTCTGCAATACTTCGCAACCCGAATATGTCGAATGTAAATTTTCATTTTTTCAGAGCCACCGCCTTTTGATCGCCAAAATAGGTATAGGTTGGCGCGACATCGCGTGAACCGAGCACCACCTTGATTGGTGTTCCATATTCAACGCTGGGTGCTTCAACCTCACCCGCCACTGTCCGCGTCTTCTGATTCTTGATCATCATCAAAGACACTGCGACCGATACAATCATGGTCACAACAGCAAAAATAATCTGAGGCCACATATCACACCACCTGTCTAACAAGCGGGTTATCACCCGGAACAAAAGGAAAACCGCCATAATTCGGCAGATTAGAATAAGCCTTACATGCATCCGGTGTTTTTAAGCACCCTGGATAAAGCGTCACATAAGGCACGGCTTCTTCAGCGGAGTGAAGTTCAGCCTCAGCAATCGGGATTGCATCAGCTGCTGCATTTTTTTTAGTTTCAGCCAGTGCAAGCGCATCGACCAGGTCCTGATAATTCGGATCTTCAGGGGCTGCATTATTCAATGCCTCAAGCGCTTGATCATAGGCCGTTTGTTTAAGCACCAATGCAGCTTGAGCATCTGCCAACGCTTGAGTCTTTAAAGCAATGTCATCCATCAATGCCATGTATTCAGCATCGGCAAGTGCAATGTTGCTAAACGAATCAAAGCGACGTTTTAAAACAAGCTGATTGCCTTTACTGC
>NZ_QKVN01000100.1:0-1180 GCF_003231195.1 Acinetobacter sp. WCHAc060042 | reverse complement strand
CTCTGTACACGACAAAAATAGATAACTCATTGAAATAATGTCATAATAATTGTTTTCTAACGACGAATACTATGACACATCTCAATGAGTTATATCTTATCTTAAACAAATCTCTAAAATGGAACAAGTCACATTTAAAGTGCTTTGCGCTCATCATGCTTGTGATTATTTTAAAGCAAACATGTAATCTTTCTTCTGCATCTAAAGCCTTGCCCATCAAGTGCTTACCACAATCATTTTATCGACGTATGCAGCGCTTCTTTGCAGGTCAGTATTTTGATTATCGTCAAATTTCTCAGTTGATTTTCAATATGTTTTCATTCGACCAAGTGCAACTGACTTTAGATAGAACCAATTGGAAATGGGGAAAACGAAATATTAATATCCTGATGCTCGCAATCGTTTATCGTGGAATAGCGATACCTATCCTTTGGACATTGCTTAATAAACGTGGAAATTCAGATACGAAAGAGCGCATTGCTTTGATTCAACGCTTTATAGCCATTTTTGGTAAAGACCGTATTGTGAATGTGTTCGCAGACAGAGAGTTTATCGGTGAGCAGTGGTTTACATGGTTAATTGAACAAGACATCAACTTCTGCATTCGTGTTAAAAAAACTTCATTGTCACCAATCATTTAGGAAAGAATCATAAAATTAGTGATTTATTTCGCCATCTTAAAGTTGGTCAAATTGAATGTCGTAAACGACGGATTTTGGTTGGTCGGGTGAAACTATATATAAGTGCACTACAGTTAGAAAATGGAGAGCTTTTACTCGTCGTTTCTCCTCAGTTTAATGCCAATGCTATTCAGGATTATGCATTACGCTGGGAAATTGAAACCTTATTCAGTTGTCTCAAAGGACGCGGGTTTAATCTTGAAAATACGCGCTTGACAGACCCTAGACGAGTGAAAAAATTGATTGCGGTGTTAGCTATAAGCTTCTGTTGGTGTTACTTAACGGGTGAATGGCAACATGATCAAAAAAAAGCGATAAAAATAAAGAAGCATGGACGACTCTCAATGAGTTTATTTCGCTATGGTTTAGACTATGTTCAAATGGCGATTCAGCGTTTAATTGGTTTTGGGAAAAAAGAAGAGTTTAAGGAAATTTTGGCAATTTTAAGAAGGCAGAATCCTGATAGGATAAGGGTTCTGTGAAATTTGTCGTGTACAGAG